>JAUVQR010000095.1 GCA_030598065.1 Planctomycetota bacterium
CACCTAAAGCAATAGACTATTTAGCCCGCCAGTTTTTTGGCTTGAACACCCTAATAGTTTTGTGTCCGCCGGGTGTATTCTCGATTTTTCCTATACAGAATCCGTCCGTGGACAAGAGCGGGGCGTGTGGTCGCCAGGTGCGGAAAAGATAAGCAGAGTTTTTTCTATAAGGGTTTAGAGGTTGAAGCTGGGACTTACACTCAATTCGCTTAAGCTGGACGTGAAAGAGGCGATTGGCCACGCCTCCAAGACAGGTGTCAAGACCATTGACGTTGATGCCGCCCGCGGTGAGGTTACCGGAGCCATGTCGTCCAGCGGCCGCCGGGACTTTGCCAGGTACGTGAACTCTTTCGGTCTGGAGATAGCCGCCCTTGGGGGGGATTTCGGCAGGACTTTTTCAGATGAAAATGCCGTGGAACGTCTCTTTGAGTTGACGGAACGTCTGATAGGCCTGGCCACCGACCTGAAGGTGCGGGTTATCACCACCAGGATAGGGAGGATTCCGGCGGATGAAAACGGCAGGGAATGGGCGGCCCTTCACGACGTGTTGGAGGAGATAGGTAAACACGCCGAGAGATACGAGATATCCCTTGCCACCCATCTGGGAGAGTCCCGGCCCACCGACGCAAAGAGAATGCTCGACTCTCTGGGGACACGCGGCATCAAGGTATGTTACGACGCATCAGTCTTAATACCCGGCGGGCTGGATGCGGTTCAGAGTGTCTATGAGTTAAGCGACTACATCGCCCATGCCTATGCCAGAGACGTTCTCAGGGGAGAGAGGGGCTACGTTGAAGCCGTGCCGGGTGACGGGATAGTGCCGTTTAAGGACTACTTGCTGGCCCTGCTGGAAATAGGGTATCAAGGAAGCTGCGCAATAAAGAGAGAGGCCGGAGAAGGGACAATAGAGGACCTCATAAGGGCAAGGAAATTTCTGGAGGGTGTCGTACGGCTCTAACGGAGATTTGAAACGGGTTCTACCCCCCCCCGCTTGCCGCACTACTTAATAGAGGCCGTGCTTTTCAATATATTGTCTCACTTCAGGAGGGACTATATACCGTGTGTGAAGGCCCTTCTTTAGTCTGTTTCTTATATCGGTAGAGGATATTCCGATGGGGGGGATTTCCACGTGAATGCGCTTTATCTCCTCAACTTTTTCTTTTCCCATCACCGGGATTAGCTGGTCCAGGTTTGCCAGCGTGTTCCCCGGCCGGTTTACCACCACGATACGGCACAGTGTGGAAAGCCGTTTGATGTCCTTCCACGTGGGCAATTCGTTTACGGTGTCCATGCCGACTATGAGGTGCAGGCCTGAGTCCTTGCCGTAGCGTTCAGGATTAGCGTCTACCGTGTCTATGGTAAATGACTTGCCCTCGCGAGACACCTCTTCGTCCGAGACCTCAAAATGGTCATTATCTTTTGTAGCCAGTTTGACCATTTCATAGCGGTGGTGCGCCTCTGTAAGGTTTTCGGCGCCTTTGTGGGGGGGAATCCCCGCGGGTATAAATACCACCCTGGACAGACCGTGCCTGTAATACACCTCTTCGGCTATGATAAGATGTCCGATGTGGACGGGATTAAAGGTGCCACCCAGGATGCCTATTCTCATGAATTGCTCTTCTGCATCTGTATCTGCATCTACGTCTGCTCGCTTCGGGTCTCGATTATATGTTAACCGCCTGATAAGTCAACAGTAAGGCCCCAAGCTGCCTGTAATTTCAGCAAAATAGTGTACAAATTGAGGAGATTTTTACCGGGGTCTATAATATAATCTATCGGTGTGCCGAAATAACACTTGATACCGCGGAGAAGATGCGTACGCTCTTCATTAGGCGGAAGCTGACAGCGGTACGACAGGCTGGTGATACAACCGTACAATAAGAGAAAGGATGGTATTCAACGTGGACTATGTCAAAAGGTTCCTGTTATGCGCAACCTTAGCGGTTTCTGCGGGGTTTTTACCTATGCTGGTTGACAGCCATCTCTGCCGGGTCAATGCGGGTTCACTGGACGACAACATAGCGAATCTGTTAAGCACAAGGAAATGCCCCGGGTGTGACCTGCGCGGCGCCGACCTGAACGGCGCGGAGCTGTATGGCGCAGATCTGCATGGCGCCGACCTTAGCGGCGCTGACCTGCAGGATGTCGACTTTAGCGGTGGGTCGAACCTGATGAATGTCAATTTCAGTAATGCCAACTTGATGAATGCCGACCTGACGGGCGCCAATCTCAACGGTGCCAACCTATCGGGTGCCCAGGTCGATAACACCGCCTTTGTGGGGGTGAAGGGCCTTACGCCCGAGCAAAAGGAAGACCTTAGAAGGCGTAGCGCTATTGTGCTGGATTAGCCTGCGGGGCTGCACGGGTTTTATACCGGCATAGTCCTCTCGTCCGGCAGAAACGGTGGGATAGCCTTTTGTGCCGAAGGCTTTGAGTATCAACATAATAGAAAGAAAAAGGGAGGGTGTTGGGAATGAACCACTTTCGGAGGTCAGTATTGGCTGCCGCCTTTGTTATATCTGCAGGGCTTGCGTTTGCAGGTGTGGGCGCTGTATACGGAGCGTCGGTGGATGAGAACAAACAGAAGCTTTTAGACACCAATCAGTGCCCCGGTTGCGACCTTAGTGGTGTGGACCTGAGAAATACCAACCTGGAGGGCGCCAATCTGAGCGGGGCCATCCTGAAGGGTGCCAATCTTAGTGGCTGCGAACTACAGAATGTGGACTTCAGGGGCGCCAACCTGGAGGCAGCCAACCTGAAGCGTTCAGACTTTCACGGCGCGGACATGAGCGGCGCCAGTTTGAACGGCGCATGGGTCCAGGGCGCAGACTTTCTCTCGGTGCGTGGCCTTACAGAGGAGCAGAGGAAGTACCTCAAGGACAACGGCGCCATACTCAGGGACTAGGTGCAGACGTCTCCGGCTATTTTAATACGAGCTACCGGTCTTGAGGGGAGGGTATTACACATGAAGCGAGTAAGATTGTTGGTGGCAGCCGTTGCGTTAATTGCCATGGCAGGCTGTGAGTCGGCGGAAATGTATGCGGAGGGCGGGACCGGCATCGGTACGTCTCTGAACAAGAATTTGGAAACGGTGCGAACCACCAACGCATGCCCCGGTTGCGACCTGCGCGGTGTCGACCTTGAGGGCGCTTTTTTACAGAATGCCAACCTGAGCGGCGCGAACCTTAGCGGCGCCAATCTGTACCAGGCCATGCTGATAGATGCCGACCTTAGCGGCGCTGACCTGAGCAACGCAAATCTTCAGGAAGCCAGGCTGCGGGGCGCTAACCTCTCAGGAGCCAACCTCTCAGGAGCCAACGTTTACGGAGCACAATTCCTTGGAGCACAAGGCCTCACGCCCGAGCAGGAGCAGGAGCTTAAGGGCCGCGGGGCGCTCTTCCGCAACCCTTCCTTTTAGGTGACGGCGGCCTGTGGTAGCGGTATTTCTCTGACGGCCAAGGCTGCCGCAGGCACAAGAAACTTAATGCACCGCGTGGGGGGGTTTTGATGGCGGGCGGTATGATGAAATTGGTGGAATGTGTGCCGAACTTTAGCGAGGGGAAAGACCTCTGGAAGATTGATGAGATAACCGCCGCCATAAAGAATTCTCCCGGCGTCAGTCTTCTTGGTGTAGAAGCGAGTGGAGATTATAACAGGGTGGTCGTTACGTTTGCGGGGGGGCCTCAGGAGGTAAGAGAGGCCGCTTTCCGGTCGATTGCCAGGGCAACGGAACTGATTGATATGTCGTTACACGAAGGCCACCACCCGAGGATTGGTGCCGCGGACGTATGCCCGTTTGTGCCTATATCAGGGGTGTCTATGGCTGAGTGTGTTGAGCTGGCCGAGGCGCTGGGCAGAGATGTTGGCAACAAGCTGGGTGTTCCGGTCTACCTGTATGGAGAGGCCGCCTCCGGGCGGTGGCCGGAGAGGGAGAGCCTTTCAGAGGTGCGAAGGGGCGAATACGAGGGCCTTGCCGAGAGGTTGAAAGAACCTGAGTGGCGGCCGGACTACGGACCGTCTGAATATGGTGACGGCATCAGAAGGACCGGTGCCTTGGCTATAGGGGCCAGGAAACTCCTTATTGCCTTTAATGTGGGCTTGAACACGTCTGATGTCGCTCAAGCCAATAAGATAGCGAAACGGCTTAGAGAATCGGGCTTTGTGGCGGAGAAGGACGGAAAGAGGGTGAGGGTGCTCGGCAGGTTGAAAAAGGTCCAGGCGATGGGAGTACCGGTAGAGGGCGGTGGGACAGAGGTGTCAATGAACCTGATGGATTATGAGGTGACACCCATCCATGTCGCCTTTGAGGCCGTCAGGCACGAGGCGGAGGAACGGGGTATAGACGTTGTGGGTAGCGAGATAGTTGGGCTGGTCACGAAGGAGCCGCTGCTTATGGCCGGGCGCTTCTACGTCTACGTCTACGCGCGCGAAGGTTCTGACGTGGAGCTTATAGAGGCCGCCGCCAGGGGGCTAAAGCTGGTTAAATTTGACGTGAAGAGTAAGGTAATTGAATACGCGGTGGGGCTTGACGGTTAGGATGACCGTGGCCTATTTCTTGGGCGAGAACACGTAAAGCCTCTGTGGGTCATCACTCACGACGTACAGAAAACCGTCGTTGTCCATGGTGAAACCTTCCGGGCTTGGAACGGCTGCCAGGTCAAAAACATCTACAAGCGTGCCGTCCTTTGTGAATTCTACAATCAAATTCGGATCCTGCGTCAATACTATAAGGTTGCCCGTTTTCTTATCCAGGCTGACGTCCGCCAGCTCTTCTACATCATCAAGTTCAAAGGAATTTACAATCTCACCGTCCGGTGTAACCTCCAGGATTGCCGTGGGGTTCTTCTCGTTAGCAATGAAGAGATTCCCTGTTGACGCGTCGTAGGTAACTCCCTCAAAACCGTAGTTGATATCGGCCTCATCGTACTGCATAGGAACTTCAATGGTATTGAGCAGTTTCCCGTCTTTGGTTATTTCAAGTATGGCCCTCTCTCGTTCTTCTGTTACAAACAGTGTCCCTTTATCAACGTTATATGCTATGCCTTCCAGGTCCTTAGACTTGAAACGGATCTCCCCCACAATTTCCTCTCCCCGTTTTTGAATCTCGTATATCCCACCGCCTCTGTCCTCAACTATCCACAGGGTGTCGTTGTCGGGGTTATAGTCCATGCCGGAGGGTCGGACTCCTAATGAAAGGGTCTCAACCAGGTCGTACTGGACGGCAAAGGCAGGGCCTGCAGGCGATTGCGTGAAAAGTATGATGACGATAACAGAGAAGAGTAGAAACGTATTCTTTTTCTTTGTCAGGGTCAGGGGCCTTGTAGCTATGTTAAACATGCGGGTAGAAACGCCTCCTTCAGGCTCGGATTGTAGCGGTAACACCCGGAAAAGTCTAGTCCTTAATTAAACATCCCCGTACCGCGGCGCTATTTCTTCACAGGGTTGTACACGTACAGCATGTTGCTAGTTTCGGAGATTATGTAAATATTCCCGTCCGTGTCCTTTGTTATGCCCTCGGCCTGAGGCGCGTCTATTGTGAACGAACTGACAAGTTTACCGTCAGTGGTAAACTCCATTACCTTTCTTGATTCATGGCTGATGACAAGCAGGTTGCCGGTTTTGTCGTCAAAGTGAATGCCGGAGAGGTCGTCTGCCTCAACAATCTCGAACGACCTGGTGATGACGTCGCCTTCTATCAGCTCAATCACCACTCTGGGGCTCTTTTCATTGACTACAAATATGCTGCCACTTTTCTGGTCGTAGGCGACACCCTCTATCCCATGGTTCCTTTGTAGCAAATTCCACCAGCTGTAGTCTGTAGGAACCTTTGCCACCCAGAGAATCTTGCCCTGTCTGTCTATCTCTAAGATTTCTCTGTTCCTCTCTTCGGCCAGCAGGAACGTGTCGGTAGCCGGTTTATAGGTGATACCCTCGAGGTCATTTGAAGTGAAGTCTATTTCTCTCAGCAGCTCGCCGCGGGTGTTCAACTGGGAGAGGCCGCCGCCACCGTCGCTGACGGTCCACAGCGTGTTTGTCTTCGGGTCATACGCGAGCGTTGGTCAACCTGGACCTTCGGCAATTCGGCGCAACCGTAGCGACGGCGAAGCGGGAGATTGGGCCACGGGTGATGGGGTCAGGTCTTGCATTGCCACATTTGCCCCGACAAGGGCTATTCGGGTGTGGCAA
>JAUVQR010000141.1 GCA_030598065.1 Planctomycetota bacterium
AACTTCTGGGGGAGAGGGCAACACGTACTGCATTATCAGATAATGAACTTTATCGGCGGGTTCGTCCTGGCCTGGTATGCGTTCCGCCTGCACAACTGGATATTCGCCTCTCTTGAAGGCATTTGGGGCGCATTTGCGCTGGCCGGCCTTATAATATGTGTTCAGGCCAGAGTGAAGAAGTCAAAGAAGTCTGCTGTCAGGGTAGAGCACGTATAGGGGCAATTAACGAATCGCCTTTACACCGACCCGTATGCCCTCTCCAGCCTGGCGAACTCCAGCTCCCTTATCGTTCCGGTGAGGCGGGAGAGGTCCTCCGTACCCAGCAACGCCTTATACCCCTCTTCCACGATTTTTATTCCCTTCGGCCGGCCCAGATACGACATCAGCAGCTTCATCACCTTAAACATGAAGGCGTTCAACGGGTGACGGGAGAGACGGTGCAGCTTTGTAATGCATTTAATAAAGAGTTCTATGTGGCGCGTGCGCTCTTTGCGGTTGTTACAGGCGTGCAGCGCTGCCACGTAGGCCGCGTCGGTTATCTCAGAGGTCTCGCCAATCTCCTCAGCCAGAGACCGGTCAAGCCCATCGGTGAGGCGGTTCAGCTCGACCAGCTTTGTGAGTATGGCTATGGGCTTCCCGTTGGGCCTTTCCATAAAATAGTCATATACCTTCGCAAAGGTGTCGGCGGGCGTGTTGGCGTCTTCGGAGTTATAAATCGTGTCCAGGAGGAAGATGATAAGCCTGTTATACCCCTCGTCTGCCATGAGGTCGCGGTACGTGGCCTTTAGCATAGAGGCCTGATACCGCCGCAGCCCAACCTGTGCTTCTTTGTTGACTGTCATCTCCCTCGTCCCATCTTCTCACCAGAGGCGCGCACGGCCCTCCGGCCGCCTGCCGCGGCTTTCAATTTCACGGCCGGGACAGGCACAGGCCCACACCTGTCTCAGCTTTCAAGTTTCACGCCTGTTTTCTTCGATGATGTCTTATGCCATTCGGCTCTTTCTTATCGGCATCGGCATTGACCCACTCCCGGAAGAAGCCTCCTTACCCTCGAAAATGCCGGTTCACTTCCCGTAATTTTGCAGGTCTTCAAGCGATTTAAATTTCTGCAGGGTCTCTCCGTGGGAGTTGCTCAGCGCTTCAAGGTCCTTTGACGCCGAAAAGAGGTCGTGGCCCATCTTCGCCAGAAGCCTTTGGTCAAACGGCTCCCGTCCCCAGAGATAGTCAAAGATCTTTTTTCTGAGACCCGCGCTGAGTTCGGGATAGCACTCCTCCATTTCCTTTTCCCTAGCCTCACAGCTCTCGTAGGCGGGCCGGCCGCCCTTTAAGAGACGGCTGTCTATGTATATGTTCCAAAAATACTTGTAACGCCTGAGCTCCGCGGTGCCTACCGACGGCTCGCGGCTCTTCTGGTACTTAAACTTCTTGTTCAACTGGTCCACCACGTGCATCAGTTCATGGAGGACACGGCCCTCCAAGTTTTCCAGAGAGTCAACTATCTCAAGCTCCAGAGACTTGGTCTTCGGGTCAAGATAGTTCATGTCCGTGGAAGAACCGGACGGGGGCGGCTTGATTGCCACTTTTTCCAGTTTATCGCTTATACCGAGCTCCCAGACCGCCTCCTCCACCATCTTACAGATCCGACCCCGGTTCTTGAAGCTGTCCTCAATCTCAACAGTCGCAAATATGGCCATCATTTACCCCTCTCATCAAATATTACCTTGTTCCTACGATTCTTATCTCCGCGTTCTTCTTGAGCTCCCTTACGTATTCCTTCTTCTTCTTTGCCCCTCTTTCATTGAAGAGCCTGTTCTTTATCTCCGCCTGGAGGTCCGCAAAATCAGGCTCCTGGGTTGACCTCACGTCCACCGCCAGGAAGACGTGCAGTCCCCTGGAGGTCTCGACAACCTCGCTTATTTCCTCCTTCTGGAGTCCCAGGGCCGTTTTCCGTAGCTTTCCCCTCAGGGCCAGCACCTCGTCAAATTCCCACACGCCGCCTGATGACGCCCTGGGCCCTTCGGAGAACTCTTTTACAAGCGCGTCGAAGTCCTCTCCGCTCAAGGCCCTCGCCCTTATCTCATTGGCCTTCTCCCGGGCCTCTTTCTTTCTTGGAAGAATAGGAAGAAAACAGCAGCATTATCTGCGCTATCTTCACAGACTTTTCCTTGACGAACTCATCCTTGTGTTCCTGATAGTACTCCCTGACATCTCTGGGCGATACATTTATCTTCCTGTACACGTACTCGCTCAGAAGCCTCTCCACCATCAGGTCGTCCTTGAGCGCTACCTTCTTCTCCGTGGGATTGATTCCCTCCTTTACGGCGATTTCGTAGAACTTGCTGAGCGAGCCCACCTCCGCAACCGCGTCGCCTATGAACGAGTCCAGGTCTTTCTCAATCTCTTCCATCACGTAGGGATTTTTCTCTATGATGATGTGCGCCTTTTGTACCAACAACTGCCTGTCTATAAGCTCGTCGAGAACGTTTTTGAATATAGCCTCCGCCCTCCTCTGCAATTCCCTTCCCTTGTATTTCTTCAAAGCCTCGCTCAGCGGCGCAGCCGCGCGCCTTTGAAGGTCTTCGTCGGTGATTATCTTGTCGTTGACCACCGCGACTATGGTGCCTACGTACCTCTTCTCCGCAATGAGCGTGGACTGCGCGGACAAGAGCGTTGCGGCCACAAGCAACGACGCGAGGGCTATAGACCGCATATTCAGGTTATGAGATAGTCCCAAAAACACACCCTCCTTCTAAAACTAGTTGAGCTTGAACACTCGTTTCAGAAAACGCGCAGTGTCCTCGGGTGACGCGTCCTTCCGGGGAAGTTCAAGGTGTACCGTGTTTCCGCCCACAACCCTGACCCGGTGCCGTACGTCGTAAAGGCCCACCTCTGCCTTTCTGAGGTCCTCCACCTCCATAACCACCTTCCCATTCGTCCTTACGATGGAGTTGACGCTGTACTCCTGCACGGCCAGCCGCAATTCCTTCTCCACAAGGAGGTTCCTCACCTCCGCGGGCAACCGCCCGAACCTGTCCCTGAGCTCCGCCTCGAAACCGGACACCTCTTCCACTGTACTGCAGCGAGACAGTTTCCTGTACGCCTCAAGTTTTTGGTCTTCGTCCGGCATATAGTCCTGGGGCAGGTAGGAATCCAGATTGAGGTTTATCGAGACGTCCCTGCCCGGCGGCGCCACCGGCTCATTTCTGGCCCGCTTTACCGCGGATTTCAGCAACTGGCAAAACATCTCGTAACCCACCGCCTGTATGTGGCCGTGCTGCTGCGACCCAAGGACGTTGCCGGCGCCGCGTATCTCCAGATCTCTCAGCGCTATCCTGAAGCCCGCGCCAAGCTCGGAAAACTCTTCGATGGCCTTCAGCCGTCTCTCGGACTCTGGCGTGACCGGCCTGTCAACGGGCAGAAGCAGGTAGGCATAGGCCGTATGCTTGTAACGGCCGACCCTGCCCCGAAGCTGATGTAGCTCCGCCAGCCCGAACATGTCTGCATTATTTATGAATATCGTATTGACGTTCGGGATGTCCATGCCGGACTCTATTATAGTCGTAGACAGCAGGACATCAAACCCCTTGTCAATAAACTGAAGCATCCTCTCCTCCAGAAGCCTCTCCGGCATCTGCCCGTGCGCGAAGGCTATCCTGGCCTCCGGCACTATCTTGGAGAGCTCGTCGGCCATCCGTTCGATGTTATACACCCTGTTATGTACAAAATACACCTGCCCTTCACGGTTCAGTTCAAAGAGGATTGCCTGCCGTATCTTCTCCGGGTCGTAGCGCATGAGCCGGGTCTTTATCGCCTGCCTGCCCTGCGGCGGGGTGCTCAAAGCCGAGATGTCCCGCAGGCCCAACAGCGACATGTGAAGCGTACGCGGGATGGGCGTGGCCGTCAACGTGAGCACGTCCACCGTCTGCCGCAACCTCTTCAGCCTCTCCTTGTGCTTCACCCCGAAGCGCTGCTCCTCGTCGATAACGGCAAGGCCGAGGTCCTTGAACCTCACGTCCTTCTGGACGAGCCGGTGCGTGCCTATTATAACATCTACCGTGCCCTGCACCAGCGCCTCCAGCGTGTCCCGCTGCTCGGAGCGGGTCTTGAACCGGCTGAGCACCTCGACCCTTATCGGGTAGTCGGCCATCCTTTCGGAGAACGTCCTGTAGTGCTGCTGCGCCAGTATGGTGGTGGGCACCAGCACGGCCACCTGCTTGCCGTGCATGACCGTCTTGAACGCCGCCCGTATCGCAAGCTCGGTCTTGCCGTAACCGACGTCACCGCACACCAGCCGGTCCATCGGACGGCGCGACTCCATATCGGCCTTTATCTCCCGGTTCACCGTCAGCTGGTCGGCGGTCTCCTCGTAAGGGAATTCTCCCTCAAACTCTTCCTGCCATTCGGTGTCGGCCGGATATTTTATCCCGGTCTTACTCTTGCGGAGCGCCTGCACCTCCAGCAGCTCACCGGCCAGGTCGGTCACCGCGTGCTCCGCCTCCTTCAGCCTGTGCGTCCAGCCGCGGCCGCCCAGCTTGCTGGGCGTGGGCCTGTGCTCGCCGGGGCCTATATACTTTTGAATCAGTTCCATCCTTGAACCGGGCACGTACATCCTGGTGCCGCCGTCAAACTCCAGCACAAGACACTCGCGACGCTGTCCATCATACTCCAGCCTCTCCACCCCCTGGAATATGGCGATGCCCTGTGCGACGTGGACAACGCAGTCGCCGCGCTCCAGCTCAAGGAGGCTGTCAATCGGCCTCGAAGGCACCGCCTTCCGCGGCGCGCGGCGTATCCTGTAGCGGCGGAATATCTCGTGGTGCGACAGGAGTATCAGGCCGGCGTCCCTCGCGAAAAAACCCTTGCTCAGCCCGCCTATACACAATTCCAGCCCGATATCCGTACCGGCCAGAAG
>JAUVQR010000133.1 GCA_030598065.1 Planctomycetota bacterium
GACGATGAGACCGGGGCCGCAGAGAAGGATATAAGAGACATATTTGATCAAATAGAATGCAAGGTCGTCAGGGAGCAAATCCTTGTGGAGAACAAGAGGGTGGACGGCAGAGGCCTTGACGAGATAAGGGACATAAGCTGTGAGGTGGGGATTCTGCCCAGGACACACGGCTCCGCGCTCTTTACCAGGGGAGAGACGCAGGCGCTGGTGGCGGTCACCCTTGGCACGTCTATGGACCAGCAGAGGGTAGAGTCCCTGGACGACGAATATTCAAAGAAGTTCATGCTGCACTATAATTTCCCCCCGTTTTGCGTAGGTGAGGTAAAGCTTTCTTTCGGCCCTTCCAGAAGGGAAATCGGCCACGGCAACCTGGCGGAGAGGGCCCTTGAGTGCATAATGCCGAAAGATGAAGACTTTCCTTACACCATTCGCCTGGTATCGGAGATACTCGAATCAAACGGCTCTTCTTCTATGGGTAGCGTCTGTGGAGGCACCCTTTCCATGATGGATGCCGGCGTATCGATACAAGACCCCGTGGCGGGTATCGCTATGGGTCTGGTAAAGGAAGGTGACGAGGTGCGCATCCTTTCCGATATTCTGGGTACCGAGGACCACTTTGGCGACATGGACTTCAAGGTGGCAGGCACTCAGAAAGGCATAACCGCCTTGCAGATGGACCTGAAGATACCCTGGCTCGATGAAGCCGTAATGAAGAAGGCCCTGGAGCAGGCAAGGGAAGGCAGGTTGCACATACTCCGCGAGATGTTGAGCGCGCTGGACAAGCCCAGGACAGGAATCTCGGAACATGCCCCGAGATTGTTGCGGATAACGATAAATCCGGATAAAATCGGCCTGGTGATAGGCCCCGGCGGAAAGAACATAAAGAAGATTCAGGAGGAGACAGGCGCCAGGATTGAGATAGAAAATGACGGCACGGTGACCATTTCCTCCACCGACGCGGTGGCCGCTGAATCGGCAAAGGACACTATACAGAAAATGACGGAAGAGGTAAAGGTCGGGAAGGTCTACGCGGGAAAAGTCTCTTCCGTGAAGGAATACGGCGCCTTTGTTGAGGTCCTGCCCGGCCAGGACGGGCTTCTGCACATATCCGAGATGTCGGACGGATACGTCGGGAAGGTAGAGGACGTAGTCAAGGTAGGGCAGGAAATAGACGTCAAGGTCATCGGAATAGACGACCAGAAGCGCATAAGACTTTCAAGAAAGGGCCTGTCGAAGGAAGAGGCACCGGCCCCTACCGAAGAAAGCTAACGCGGCCAGCAATATTTTTAAATAGTGTTACAAGATGATTTTGTATAGGAGGGCGAAGCAGAACTACAAAGCCGTTATCGTTTACAAGTAGTTTGTGATCCTAGTATTTTTAATTCTTGAAGAAGATGAGGGGAGATTAGAATGGCGACAAGGGTCAGCGGTAAGGTAAAGTGGTTTGATGCGAAAAAGGGCTTTGGTTTCATAGAGCACGAAGGTGGAAAAGACGTCTTCGTTCACTATTCCAGCATCAATGGAGATGGTTTTAGGACCCTTGAAGATGGTGAGAATGTGGAGTTTGACCTTATCGACAGCGATAAGGGACTTCAGGCCCAAAACGTCATACGCGTAGCGTCCTAGTCTTTTGAAAGGTTGACGAGCCAGGGAGCCATGGCGCGAAAGGGGCTTCCTGGCTCGCGCCTTATGTAAGTGTACAGAAATGCTTAAATATATTACCGTATCGTTTATAGTTGTCGTAGCGGCGTTCCTTTACCTCTTTTACCGTAGAAGGAGTAAGGGTAAGGGGCGAGGAACGGAGAAGGATGCGTTGTTCTCCTCATGCCTCGATAGTCTGGCCCTCGGATTGGCCCACGAGATTAGAAACCCCTTGAGTATATTGAGCGTAAACCTCCAGCTGCTGGAAGAAGAAATCTCCGACACCGCAAACGGTCGGGGCGAAACCGTTCGGATGAGGGTCCAGGGTCTCAAGCGGGAGGTGCAGAGGTTGGACGACGTCGTCAGTGATTTCTTGCGTTTTGCGCGCGATGAGCGGCCGAGATTTGCAGAACAGGACGTGAACGAAGTGGTGGACGAGGTGGTAGATTTTGTGGCCCCTGAGGCGAGAAAAAACGACATTGAGGTAGACAGGCGTTATGAACCCGGTTTGCCGCCGGTAAGACTGGACATAAATTTATTCAAACAGGCACTCTTGAACATGATAATAAACGCCCAGCAGGCGATGCCGGGAGGGGGAAAGCTATTGGTGCGCACGGCGTACAAGGACGGTCAGGTACAGATAGAGATAGCCGACACTGGCACGGGCATACGCAACGCTGAATTTAAGAAGATATTCGAGGTGTATTATTCTACGAGAGAAAACGGGACGGGACTCGGGCTGCCTACGGTAAAACGTATCGTGGAGGGGCACGGTGGCACGATTTCTGTTGAGAGCGAGCAGGGTAAGGGGAGCAATTTTATCGTCCGGCTGCCCTTGGAAAGATGAGAGGCATTATGGAATATAAGGCCAGAATATTGGTGATTGACGATGAAGCGGCCCATGCCAGGGCAACGGCAGAGTGTCTGGAGAAGGTTGGCTACGAGTGCACCGTGGCTACAAAGGGGCGAGAGGCCCTGCGTCACCTGCGCCGGGGCGACGTAGACGTGGTGGTGACCGACCTTGTGATGAAGGATGTTGACGGCATGGAGATATTGAGAACGGCGAAGGAAAGAATTCCCGACGTGCAGGTTGTATTCATTACGGGCTACGGCACGGTTGAGACGGCCGTCGAGGCCATGCAGAATGGCGCCGTTACGTTTCTCAAGAAGCCTGTGAACATACATCAACTGAGGATGGTTGTGGGGGAGACGGTTAAGAAACAGTCCGTGCTCAGAGACGAGGCCCCGGGAACGGGGGAGTCGGAATCGGGGCTCATAAGTAATCTGCCGGGTATCGTCGGGGAATGCGCCGGAATGAAGCGCATCCAGGGGATTATACGCCAAATCGCGCCGACAAGCACAACCGTTCTAATTGTCGGAGCAAGCGGCACCGGAAAGGAGCTGACCGCCAGGGCCATCCACAACAGCAGTCCCAGGAGGAACAGTCCCTTTGTGGCGTTAAATTCCGCCGCAATTCCCGAAGGGTTGCTTGAGAGTGAACTCTTTGGGCATGAACGCGGCGCGTTTACGGGAGCCGTGTCCAGACGAAAAGGAAAGTTTGAGCATGCTGACGGCGGTACGCTTTTCCTCGACGAGATCGGCGATATGCCCCTTTCCGCACAGGCAAAACTGCTAAGGATCGTTGATGACGGTAAGGTGTCCAGGGTGGGCGGTAATGAGTCTGTTTCGGTTGACGTCAGGATGATAGCTGCTACGAATCAAGACCTTGAGCAATTGATAAAGGAAAAGAGGTTCAGGGAGGACCTGTACTTCAGGCTCAACGTGGTATGCCTCAAGCTGCCGCCACTGAGGGAGCGGCAAGAAGACATACTTCCCCTTGCAGAGGCGTTTATTAAGGAATATTCACAGGCATACGATAAAGGTATATCCGCCATGACGGCGGAGACGAAAAAGAAGTTACTTCAGTACTCGTGGCCCGGTAATATAAGAGAACTCAAGAATTGTATCGAGAGTATGGTGGTGTTGGCGCAAAGTGAGATCTTGGGGTTAGAGGACATTCCCAGCCACATTTTCGAGGGTGGCGTTGAAATGTCCTTCGAACACAGGCCGTTGGTGGGGATGTCGCTTGAGGAGATGGAACGAGACCTTATAAAAAACACTCTGGCCTCCGTTAATGGCAACAGAGGGGCTTCCGCCAAGCTCTTGGGAATCGGCGAACGCACACTATACAGAAAACTGGACAAGTACGGCCTGAAATAACTACCTTCCGTTGACAGCCCAGCCGCCTTCCGGCCCCTTCCTAACGCCCTTTCAGTATCCTACAACATATAGAAATCCAACAGCAGACTTGCTACAATGTGTGGTGGAAACTCACCGGGTATGGGGTTATACACGGCCATGAGAGAAACACCGAAGAAAATAGAGCTGTCGCCAACAGGCCTGCTGGTTCTCAAGAAAAGATATCTTAGAAAGGACGAGCGAGGCAGCTCGATTGAGACCCCGAAGGAGATGTTCACCCGGGTGGCACACAACGTCGCCAGCGCGGACGCCTTGTATGGCGGAGACGTCGCAGAGGCCGAAAGGGCCTTTTACGACGTAATGTCTACCCTGGAGTTCCTGCCCAATTCTCCCACACTCATGAATGCCGGGAGAAAGCTCCAGCAGCTGGCCGCGTGTTTCGTGCTTCCGGTGGAGGACTCCATCGCCCACATCTTCGAGATGGTCAAATATTCCGCCATCATTCACCAGAGCGGCGGTGGAACCGGGTTTTCTTTCTCAAGGCTGCGGCCGAAGAATGACATAGTAAGCACGTCGGGAGGCCCCGCCAGCGGCCCGGTCTCATTCATAAGAATCTTCAACGAGGCCACCGAGGTCATTAACCAGGGTGGTTTCCGCAGGGGGGCCAACATGGCCGTCCTTCACGTCACACACCCGGACATCCTTGAGTTTATCGATTGTAAGAGTCGCCAGGGAGTCCTCACAAATTTCAATATGTCCGTTGGCGTAACCGACGCGTTCATGGCGGCCGTGGGGCGTGGTGAGGAGTATGAGCTGGTCAATCCGCACACGGGGCGGGTGGCGCAGAGTCTTCCCGCCAGGGAGGTCTTCGACAGGCTGGTGGATGAGGCGTGGAAAACCGGCGAACCAGGGATGCTCTTCCTTGACACGATAAATGCCGCTAACCCTACGCCGGAGATAGGTGAAATAGACGGTACGAACCCGTGCGGGGAGCAGCCGCTGTTGCCGTACGAGTCCTGTGTGCTGGGCTCCGTCAATCTGGCTAAGATGCTGAAGCTGAAGGGCGGCGAGAGGCCCGAAGTCGATTGGGACAGGTTGAGGGAGGTTGTAAGGCTGGGAGTGCACTTTCTTGACAACATTGTTGAGGTAAACAAGTATCCGCTCGAGCAGGTAGAGACGTTAAGCAAGGGCAACAGGAAGATAGGGCTTGGCGTC
>JAUVQR010000003.1 GCA_030598065.1 Planctomycetota bacterium
GGGGTACGAGGCACAGGTAAGACCGCGAAGCGGACTGGCCCTTAAGCACGGGCTTACCATCGTAAACGCCCCCGGTACGATAGACAGCGACTACCGCGGAGAGATATGCGTCATCCTCTGCAACATGGGCAAACGTCCCATCAACATAAACCGGGGTATGCGCATAGCGCAGTTGATTGTTCAACCCGTAGTGAGGGCGGAATTCATAGAGGTAACGGGGCTGGAGGCAACAAAGAGGAATGACGGCGGTTTCGGTCACACAGGGGTATAAAGACAATGGATAAAAAGAAACTCCTAAACGTGTTTCTGGCGATATCCCTGGTAGCCTTCGCGGTCTTTGCCCTTATCAGCATGATAACATACAACCAGTACGACCCGCCATTCGCCAATTACCCGGAGAACAGTTCTGTGAAGAACCTGTGCGGACACTTCGGGGCGGTGCTCTCGGGTTACGGCCTGTCATGGTTGGGCGTTGCCGCCTTCCCGTTGGTCGTGCTGATAGGCGCATGGGGAGTGTTGCTACTGCTGCGCGGCAAGATGGCGAATCTGTGGATAAAGGCCCTGGGCGGGGTAATGTTTATCCTGTTCATCGCCCTGGTATTCGCCTTAATAGACAATATCCTGCCCAAGGTAGGCGCCATCGCGTGGGCCGGAGGTGTGCTGGGCGCCGCCGCTTCCAGCAAACTCCTGGAGAACCTCGGACTGGCCGGAACCTGCGTCTTCCTGACCTTTAGCTTCATGACCTCCACCATCCTTTTGTTCAACGTGAGCCCGGTTGAAACGGTCGCGTCTATCGCCAAACGAATTAAGAATAGAAAGAGGGCCCGATCGGCCACGCGCGAGAAACCCTCAAAAAAGGCCATAATAGAAGAAAGCGCCCCGGAGCCCGTGCCTTCGGGTGCGGAACCGCTGTTGTTGCCCATTGACCTCCTTGATGAGAGCGCTAAGCCGGGGCGGGACAGCGTGGACAGTGAAGAGTCCCTCAAGAAACGGGCCGACGCGCTGGAAGACGCGCTGGCACAGTTTAAGGTGTTGGCACAGGTAGTAGGTTTTGAAACAGGCCCTGCCATAACCATGTACGAATTGGAGCTGGCGCCCGGCACCAAGGTCTCTAAGATAGCCTCACTTTCCGACGACCTTGCGATGGCCCTGAAGGCGCCCAGCGTCAGGGTGGTGGCGCCGCTGCCTGGAAAGTCCACGGTGGGCATAGAGGTCCCCAACCGCCACAGAAGTTTTGTAAGGCTGAGGGAGCTGCTGGAGATAATCCAGGACGGCAAGGTAAACCTTCAGGACAGCTCAATCCCGCTGCCGCTGGGCAGGGACATAACCGGCTACCCTATCTACTGCGACCTTGCGGGCATGCCGCATCTGCTTATCGCCGGCACCACCGGTTCGGGCAAGTCCATATGCCTGAACTCACTGATACTGAGCATCTTGTTCCTGATGTCCCGGAAGGACCTGAAACTGCTGCTGGTAGACCCGAAGCTGGTGGAGTTTTCTCCATTCAAGGACATGCCGCACCTTATCAGCCCCGTAGTCACCGACGCAAAGGAGGCGCAGGCTGTGCTTGAGTGGGCGGTAAACAAAATGGACGAACGTTACGGGCTGCTGGCGCGTGTGGGCGTCAGGAATATCGCAGAATACAATAAACTGGGGGAAAAAGGTCTCAAGAAAAAATTAGGCGCGAGTGAGTACATAGACCCGGAGTTCTACAGCCTGCCCTTCATCGTAATAATAATAGACGAACTGGCGGACCTTATGATGGTGGCCTCAAAAAAGGTCGAGAACGCCATTATACGCCTGTCACAGAAATCACGCGCGGTCGGCATCCACCTTATTGTATCCACACAGCGGCCCTCCGTTGACGTCGTTACAGGGCTGATAAAGTCTAACCTGCCGGCCAGGATATCGTTCCTTGTCGCCTCGAAGGTAGACTCCAGGACCGTACTGGACCAGAACGGCGCGGAAAAGCTGCTGGGAGGGGGCGATCTGCTTTTTATGCCGCCGGGGACCTCGGAACTGGTAAGGGTTCAGGGCACGTACACCAGCGACCGGGAGGTGGAGAGGGTGGTAGAGTTTCTCAAGAAGCAGGCCCGGCCGGAATTCTCGTCGGAGCTTCGAGAGTGGACTCTCGGAGCGAAGAGGGAAGAAAGGCGCGACCCTATGTACAACGAGGCGGTTCAAGCGGTATTTGACACCGGAAGGTGTAACGAGAAATTTCTACAGGAAAGACTTCAGATTACGTACCCGCACGCCATCAAGCTGTTGGGCCAGATGGCGGAGGACGGCATCGTAAGCGAGCATAAAGACGGGATAAACCGGCAAGTCCTTCTTAGCCGGGAAGACTGGCAACCGCCGGACAGGCAAAAAAGCGCGAAGCAACAGATATAGACATCCGGAAAATATTTACTGCGGCACGGCGCCGGAGTAGGGGCACATTACAACGTGTCCCTACGGATAAAATGTCGAGCAGGCCTTCGGGCTGAGGCCCTCGAGGCCAAGGCTGGACCACTACGTCTTTTTGGACAAGAGCCATGGATACAGAGACAGAGACAAAGACACCGAAGATAGCCCTTATAAGCCTGGGTTGCTCAAAGAACCTTGTAGACTCTGAAAAAATCTTGGGCAGGCTGGCGCACGGAGAAGTCACCTTCTGTCAGGACCCGGAGACGGCCGACGTCCTTATCGTCAATACCTGCGGCTTTGTCCAGGACGCCAAGGAGGAGTCAATAAATACCATCCTCGAGCTGGCGAAACTCAAGGAGGAATGCGGACTGGAGAAACTCATCGTAACCGGCTGCCTTGCCGAGCGTTACGAAGAGGAGCTTATAAAGGAAATACCGGAGATTGACCATGTGGTCAAACTCGAAAACTTCGATAAGATAGCCGAACTCTCGGGCATAATGCCGCATGAAGGAGCGGCCAACGGCTCATGCAACGGGCGTGACGAATCACGCATCCGCCTGACACCCACACATTACGCATACCTGAAAATATCCGAGGGCTGTGACAACAGTTGCAGTTATTGCGCCATACCCGAGATACGAGGCCCGTTCGTCAGCCGGCCTCTGGAGGACATCTCCAAGGAGGCTGAACAGCTGGCCGCCGGTGGCGCCAGAGAGTTAAACCTGATAGCGCAAGACAGCACCATGTACGGCATCGACCTGTACGGGCGTCAGCGTCTGCACGAACTGCTTAGAATGCTCTCGGAAATAAGCTCCTTAAGGTGGATAAGGCTACTCTACGCGCACCCCGCCCACTTCTACGCCGGCCTTATCAGGGAAATAGCCAAAAATGAGAAGGTGGTCAAGTACATAGACCTGCCTATACAACACATAAACGACAAGATGCTGCAGTCGATGGGCAGGCAGGTTACACGTTCCCGGGTGGAGGAACTGATACGGCGGCTGCGCGGAGAGATTCCGGACCTGTACCTGCGTACCACCGTGATAGTAGGTTTTCCCGGCGAGGGCGAAGGAGAGTTCGGAGAGTTACTCGAGTTCCTTGAAGAGACGGCCTTTGAAAGGCTCGGCGCGTTTACGTATTCGAGAGAGGAAGATACTCCCGCGGCCGCCTTCAAGGGCCACGTCAGCGAGCCGGATAAGCGCCGCAGGCTTGCCGAGGTAATGACCCTTCAACAGGGAATAAATTTCAAGAATAATGAGCGCCTCGTGGGGCACGCCATGGAGGTGCTTGTAGACGCTGCGCACGAAGGCGGAGAGGGATGGCTCGCCCGTTCGTACAGGGACGCCCCGGAGGTGGACAGCCACGTTTCGGTGCGCGGCACAGGGTTGTCGCCGGGCACGTTTAAAATGATAACAATCACAGATCAAGAGGGATACAACCTTGTCGCAAATTGTATGGAGTAATTACCTGCAGGCAAACAGGTGGTGGGGCATTAAATTGCTGTTGGCGCCGCTTTACTATCTGCTTGTCCTGGAGAACTATGCCGGCCTGCCCAACCTGTTGACCGTATTACGGTTTTTTATGGGAATACTGTTCTTTTTCATACTTTCCCACAGCTTGTTTGACCTGGCGCTAATCGTGTTAGTCATCGCCACGGCAACCGACTACTTCGACGGGTACCTTGCAAGAAAAAGGGGGCTGACAAGTGATTTCGGGAGGATAGCGGACCCTCTGGTCGATAAGATAATCATTTGCGGCGGTTTCATCGTACTTATTCTATACACACAGACGGTTATGGCGACGTGGATGGTTGTCCTGATTGTGGTGCGTGAGGTGGTTATAGGCGTCCTTAGAGGCTATGCGGAGTTTAGGGGCATAAAATTCCCTGGCAGTACGGCGGGTAAGTGGAAGATGGTGGGTCAGTGCGCGAGCCTGTGCTCGCTCCTACTCTACGCCGGCCATTTTAACGGAGTGTTGTGGGCCAGGTTGTGGGTAGATTTCGCTCTCTGGTTCACGGTCATCATTACGGCCTACTCCGGGTTGCTCTACCTCTACGGTGCGGTGCTCACCCTCAGAAACCATACCGGACACGCCGCAACGGACAATAGATAAGGAACGTTATGGATTTTTGCAAGACACATGCTATCACACTGAAGAGGCGCGATTACAGCAACTCAAGCCAGATTGCCACGCTCTATACCAGAAGCCGCGGAAAGATCCGCGCCCTTGCGAAGGGGTCTAAGCGTATAGAGAAAAAACTGAGGGGCTCCGTCGACCTCTTCTCACACATGGAAGTAATCCTGTTACAAAAGGGCGGCACGGGACTCAACCTGCTGACGGAATGGGAGCCAATCCACGACTTCCCGGCCTTCAGGAAGGACGTGGAACGGTTCTACGCGGCCTGTCACGTCGCGGAATTGGCGGACATGCTCACCGAGGAAGGGGACAGGAGCGAACCCCTCTTCGACCTGATACTGGACACCTTTGCCAGTCTCTCTTCAACCAAACGCACAGAGGTCGCCCTGCGTGCCTTTGAGTTGCAGACGCTAAAGCTTATCGGTTGCCTGCCGGAGTTAGAGGAGTGCGCCAATTGCGGCAGAAACCTCACGGAAAGTACCGCTGCGGTGTTCAGCCCCGTTGACAGCGGGCTATTATGTGAAAGGTGTAATGGGCGGAAAACCTTCCGGACTCTCTCACCGGGCACAATCCGGGCGGCCGTCTTTTTGGCAAACGCCAGCACTGCGACCTGGGACCGCCTCCACCTGCCCAACGGCATATCGGAGGAACTCGTGTCGCTAAGCCGGGGCTGCATCACCGGCGTGCTGAGCAGGCCTTTGGAGACGCGGAGGGTTGCGATATGAAACTACGTCGTCTCGTCTTGCCGTTTTTGTTTGCCGCGGTCTCACTGCTCTCCACACCCGGCGCGCATGCGGAGTGGGTTTGGAACAAGGGCACGGGTTGGATAGACCCGTTGGATTTAAACCCCAAAGTCCCTGACCAGCGCTACAAGCTTGCCGTCTCAATGATGCTGTCTGGTAATTATGAAAGCTCGGTAAAGGTGTTTGAGTCCATATTGAAGGAACACCCGGACTCGGACCTCGCCGAGCCTTGCCATTTCAACATCGGACAGGCCTATTACCTGGCCGGCAAATACAAAAAGGCCTTCAAGGCCTACGAGAGGCTCCTTGAGAAATTTCCGGGAATCAGGATAACGGGGCTGATACATCAAAAAGAGTTCGAAGCGGGGACGGCACTCATGCAGGAAAAGCCGACGGCCTCCGTAATCATATTCGAGACAATTATAGAACACAACCCCCAGGGCCCTCTGGCGGCCGATTCTCAGGTAAAGATTGCGAACGCGTATTTCCTTGCGGAGGACTTCGTAAGCGCCGAAGCGGCGTACCGGGCCGTCCTGGAGAATTACCCCAGGAGCGCGTGGGCGCCATACTCTCTGTACCGTATACCGCTGTCCAAGCTGAGTCTTGAGGCACGCAGGGACAGGGACATGGAAAACCTCTGGAAGGCCCGAGACGGATTCGAGGAGTACATTGGAAGCTACCCGAACGGCACCCGCGTGGACGAAGCTAAGGCCAAGATCCACGAAGTGGAAGGGCTCATTGCTCAAAAACAGTACTCGATTGCCGAATTCTATCTTCGCAAAAAGAAACCCGCGGCGGCGATGATTTACTTAAACAGAATAACAAAAAGGTTCCCCAACACTCGGTGGGCGGGAAAATCACAGGACACAATCGACTTTCTGAAGAAGATTAATGCCGTCAAGAAGTGAGAAATATCTTGCGTTATTGATATTGGCGACCTTGCTGTCAGGGTGCGGTTACACCTCCCGTTCGCTCCTCGAGCAAAACGTCCGGAGCATATACATAAAAATCTTTGACAACGAGACCTTTCGTCGCGACCTTGAATTCGACCTCACCAAGGCTATAAAAGAAGAGATACTATTGAGGACGCGACTCAAGATTGTAGACAAAAAGCACGCCGACTCCATCCTTTTTGGGTCAATTGTGTCTGTTAGAGAACGTGTGCTAATCGAGAGCCCAGACGCGGAAGTCATAGAAAGCAGTGTGTCCACTGCCGTACGCTTCTCCTGGACTGACCAGAGAACCGGCAGGGCCATAATAGACAAGTATAAGGTGAAGGCATCGGCAGAGTTCATCGCGACAAAGAACGAAGACGTCAAGACAGGAGAGATAAAGTCGTTTGTAAACGTTGCGCGAAAGATCGTGAATCTAATGGAGAGAGATTGGTAAGCCTTCTGACAAGATATAATCCCAGAGTGGTTGCGGTCAGCCCTTACGCCCCATACGGAGCGGAGAAGAGGCCCCGCCGTAAGGACGCCGGAGACGGTACGCTCTACACCATAAGCCTTGACGATTTAAGCGGGAGGGACCGCAATCTACTCTCAAGGTGGGCTTCAGGCGCGGGGGGGAGACTGCATGCCGAGGTCAACGACAGGCCCGGTTCTACGCTTTTGTCCGTCAATGAAGACGCCTTCAGACGAACCGCGTCCGGTTCCGGTAACGCAGGGACAGGTCTGGAACATGTTCTGGGCACCCTGGAAGATACAATCCGTAGATACCGGAAAAATCGCTTCAGCCTGAGTCACGGCGGGGGTATGCTGAAGCTCGGGCAGAGAACCTGTGTGATGGGCATCCTCAACGTCACACCGGACTCCTTTTATGATGGGGGCCGGTATTTCGAAACGGAAAAGGCCGTGGCCCACGGTCTCCGGTTGATAGAAGAAGGGGCCGGCATAATAGACGTCGGCGGCGTGTCAACCAGACCGGGCTCTCAGCCGGTTTCACGGGAGGAAGAGCTTGGACGGATAATACCCGTGATAAAAGAACTTGCCGGCCACGCAAAGGTGCCCATATCAGTTGACACCTACCGCGCCGGCGTTGCAGAGAAGGCGCTTGAGGCAGGGGCGCAAATCGTAAACGATATCAGCGGTTTCATTGACAAAGACATGGCCAGGGTGGTAGCATCCGCCGGTGCGCCGGTAGTCATTATGCACATAAAGGGCAGACCCCATCGTATGCCCAGAAACCCGGCATACAAGGACCTGCTTGCTGAGATTGCGCTCTTTATAAGGAAGAAGGCCGATGAGGCGGTCAGTGCGGGCGTAAACGAGGCCAATATAATAATAGACCCCGGTATAGGCTTCGGCAAGAGCCCCGGACAATCGCTGGAGGTGCTGCGCCGCCTGAGCGAACTCAGGTCACTGGGACTGCCTATTATGGTCGGCACCTCAAACAAGGGTTTCATCAAACACATCCTGAAACCGTTGCGTCAAAACGGGACGCTGGACGCCGATAGCATAACGCATGCAACCCTTGCCAGCGTCGCGCTGGCCATAGAAAAGGGCGCCAAGATCGTAAGGGTACACGAAGTGCGCGAAGCGGTACAGGTAGCCGCCGTCACCGACGCAATTAAACGAGAATAACAAATGGAAACATTCTTTGAAGACATAGATTTCTTTGTGGCCTTTAAAGCGGCCGTAGAGATATTTATCATATTCTTGATGCTATACTTCGTGCTCCGTTTTCTGCAGGGTACGCGTGGTGTAGGGGTCATGAGGGGCCTGGTGTTCGTATTGGTCATTGCCACGGTAATACTGCTCTTTATCGTACGCAAGCTTCAGTTGTACACGGTAGACTGGCTGCTCACGGAATTTCTGCCCATGATCACGCTTCCGTTCATCATACTCTTTCAGCCGGAACTGCGCCGTGCGCTGGTCCGGCTTGGAGAAAATCCGTTCCTGGAGATCTTCTCCAAGGGTGAATACAGCATACTGGACGAGGTTGTGAAGGCTGCCGCCATTCTGGCCAAGAACAAGCTCGGAGGGATAATTGCCATAGAAAGAAGGGTGGGACTTGACCATTTCATAGAGGCGGGCACACGCGTAGACGCAAATATCTCGAGCGACCTGATAAACACCATCTTCTGGCCCGGTTCGCCGCTTCATGACGGGGCGATTATAATACAGGAGCAAAAGATAGTGGCCGCCGGGTGCCTGCTGCCGCTCAGCGACAACCCCACAATAGATAAGGCCTTCGGCACGCGCCACAGGGCCGGCATGGGCCTTACCGAAGAAACCGATGCTATCTCCATCATCGTTTCGGAAGAGACCGGAGTCATTTCCGTGGCCGTAAAGGGACACATTACAAGTGGCCTTGACGAAAAAGGCCTGAAAAACACCCTGGACCAACTGCTAAAAGGCAATAACAGAAACTCAGGAGACTCCTGACTTGCTCAAAGAGACACTGGCAAGCAACCTTGGCGCAAAACTGATGGCCCTCTCAATGGCCCTGGCGCTCTGGCTATTCGCCACCGGGAAATATACCGGTGAACTTGCCTGTATGGTGCCGCTGGAGGTTTCTTTCCCCCAGGAGTATACGTTGCTCAATCAGTCCACAAATACCGTTTACATAAGGCTGAAAGGCCCGAAAAGCAGCATCGATTACGTATCAGGACTGGTCGGAGAGAGAAAGATAACCGCCAGATGCTCGGTATACATTGAGGACAAAGAATCCCAAGACGTCATTGAGGAATTGGTAATTCTGGACAAGAGGAGCTTCAACCTACCCACAGAGGTCAATCTGGACTTTGTAAGACCGAATAGGATAAAAATCTCCCTGGTTAAACGAGAGACAAAAACCCTGACGGTAGAGCTCCAGAAACGGGGCGAACCCACACCGGGTTACATGACCTCAGGGGAGTTCTTCTTTCCGTTTGAGGTACAGGTAGTGGGACCGGCCAACGTCCTCAAAGACGCCACGACGATAAAAACACTGCCAATTAACATATCTAACATAACCCCCGACCAGAACCGCACCTTCCCGTGGCAGGTACCGCTTGAACAAAGAGTCACGATAACCAGTGGCGATAAGGTCATAACCGCACCTGTAGAGTGCGAAGGGGTCATCAACGTCTGGTTCGACATCGTGGAGGAACTGGTAAATAAGGAGTTCGAGAAGACAAGGGTCAAACTCCTGGAGCCGCCCGGTTTCCCGTATAAGGTAGAACTGAAGCAGAAATTCATAAACCTGAAGATAAAGGGGCCGAAGTCGACGTTAGATAAACTGGGCCCGCCCGACGTATACATAGACGTAAGCGAGCTCAAACCGCCCGGGCCATATAAACAGCCCATCATCTGCAAACTGCCTCCGATGGTAGAGTTGGACAGTCCGCTGCCGGAGATGCAGCTGGACATCACGGCGGAAAAAGGCGCAAAGAAATGACCAAGTTGGGCGTCAACGTAGACCACGTGGCCACACTCCGGCAGGCAAGAAGAACGTATGAGCCAGACCCTGTAACGGCGGCCTCGCTGGCAGACCTGGGCGGAGCCGATATTATCACCATACATCTCAGGGAAGACCGCAGGCACATACATGAAAGAGACCTGAAACTGCTCAGGCAGACCGTCTTCACAAAATTAAACCTGGAGATGTCCGTGGCGGATGAGATAGTAGAACTGGCCCTGGCGGAGCAGCCGGCGCAGGTCACCTTCGTGCCCGAAAAGAGGGAGGAGGTCACAACGGAGGGCGGCCTCGACGTTGTATCTCAGGCAAAGGTCCTTGGGCCGCTTATCAAGCGGTTCAGGGAAAAGAACATTACCGTGAGCCTGTTTATCGACCCGGAGGCGCGGCAGATACAGGCCTCCAGAGACGCAGGGGCCGAGTTTGTGGAACTCCACACCGGCGCGTTCGCCAACGCAACAACGGAAGCGCAACAGCTGGACATGCTCGAGAAACTTCGCTCCGGCGCCGGGCTCTCAAGGGAACTGGGCCTTAGAGTGAACGCCGGACACGGCCTCACCTACAAAAACGTCGGGCCCATCGTAGAGAAGATAGGCGCCGAGGAACTGCACATAGGCCACAGCATCATCTCAAGGGCCGTCTTCGTGGGTATCAAGAAAGCGGTTGAAGAAATGAAGGAGCTGATATATAAGCATAGTATAATGGCGAAGACAGGCGGCTAGCCCCGCGCCGGAATTCACTGCGAGACGCGATACCCATGAAAAAGAAAAACGCCGAAACAGGAGAAGGTAGATGTTCACTGGCTCAATAGTGGCACTGGTCACACCATTCAAGAACGGAGAAGTAGACTACGAGAAGCTGAAAGAGTTGGTAGAGTTCCACGTGCGTGAAGGCACCAACGCAATCGTCCCCTGCGGCACCACGGGAGAATCGCCGACCTTATCGCATGAAGAGCACGAAAAAATAATCTCTGAAGTAGTCCAGAAGGTTCAGGGTCGAATACCCGTAATAGCCGGCACGGGGTCCAATAACACCAAAGAGGCGTTGAAGCTGACAAGGTACGCGAGCAAGGCGGGCGCGGACGGGGCGCTGGTCATCACACCCTACTATAACAAGCCGACGCAAGAGGGGCTATACAGACATTTCAAGATACTGGCCGAGGAAGCGGACATACCGATTGTCCTCTATAACGTGCCCTCCAGGACCGGTGTGTCGACGTCTCCCGAGACGGTTGCCCGGCTTGCCGAATTCAAGAACATCGTCGCGATAAAAGAGGCTAGCGGCAGCCTTGACCAGATCAGCGCAATCACCCGGCTGTGCGACATAACGGTACTTTCCGGAGAAGACTCCCTGATACTCCCCATACTCTCAATCGGCGGGAAGGGCGTAATATCCGTAATGGCCAACATCATACCAAAAGAGACCAGCGCAATGATACGAGGCTTCCTTGGCGGACAACTGGGAACGGAAGCCGCCAGAGAGATGCACGATAAGTTCTACCCCCTGGCGAAGGCCCTGTTTATAGAAACCAACCCTATCCCGGTTAAGACGGCCATGCAGATACTGGGAAGGCTAAATGGAGAACTCAGGCTGCCCCTCTGCGAGATGACAGAAGCGCACAAGCAGCAGCTAACCAAGGCACTTAAGGACTACGGCCTCCTTTAAGAATAAGGCATAGAATCTTATGGATCGTGAAAAGATAATGAAGGGCATGCGCCTGTTTCTGGAAGGCATCGGCGAAGACCCCAAACGTCCCGGCCTGCAGGACACCCCGAAGCGGGTGGCCGAGATGTGCGAAGAGATATTCGGCGGTATCGGGGTTGACCCGGGCAAAGAGATAAAGGTATTGCAAGAAACCGGCCACGACGAGATAGTGCTGCTTAGAGACCTGCCTTTTTACTCCACCTGTGAACACCACGTCTTGCCCTTTATCGGCATGGCCCATGTGGCCTACATACCCGAGGCGGGCCGCATCACGGGCATAAGCAAGCTTGCCCGCGTCGTAGAGCTCCACGCCAAGAGGCTGCAGATACAGGAGCGCCTCACCACCAACATCGCCGACAGCATCATGGACACGCTGCGGCCCAAAGGGGTGATGGTGGTGATACAGGCCGAACACCTGTGCATGACCATGCGAGGGGTGAAGAAACCGGGAACAAAGGTTCAGACCTCGGTCGTCAGGGGCATATTCAGGGAGAACTCCGCCACCAGGGCTGAGGCAATGGCCCTCATCCAGACCGCCAGGCAATAACGTGTCCACGTTAACACATGGCAAGCAAACGACACATAAACGAAAATCGACACCTGCGCCACGGACCCGTTCACGAAACGGAAAAGAAACCGCGGCGCATTGTGATACAAATGGTGGCTCTCCGGCGCACGAATTCTTTATTGTGAAACGTGAAATTAAGGAGAAGTACGATGAGCAAAGGGTTGGTATTATGCCTGTGCCTGTCGGCGGCGCTGTATACCGGGCGGGCATCCTGGGCAGAAGAGGAACAAAAAGAGGCACAGCCGTCAAAAAAGAATGCCGTGGAATTCAATGACTCAAGCCTTGGTTTCCTGAGTCTTTCACTGGCGGACTGTGTAGTGATGGCGCTCAAAAACAACCTGGACGTAGAGGTTGCCAGAATAGACCCGCTGATTGAAGACAAGAACATCTCCGTAGAAAAGGCCCCCTTCGACCCTATCTTCTCGGCGAAGGGCGACGTCAGGGACGTCACCGAACCCATCAACTCGAGATTTATTACCGGCACCGCTCCGGGCAGGCTCTCGAGACAGATTAAGACGGTGGACGCGTCACTGAGCATGCTGACCCCTATCGGGGCAACCGTCCAGATTGACTACAACTTCGAAAGGGTTTTTCGCAGCGTCCGCTCCGGTGTCTTCTTTAACCCCGCCGTCAACAGCTTCATAGAGGCGAAGGTCACTCAGCCTCTGTTGAAGAAATTCGGCATCTTCTATACAAGAAGCAAGATATACATGGCCCGGAACGACAAGAGGAGGTCTCTCTACGCCTTCAAGCAGACCGCCATAGACATTACAAACGAGGTGCAGAGGGCGTACTGGAATCTGGTAAACGCCATCGAGGAGCTTAGAGTGGCGCACACGTCCCTGGCCAGGGCGCAGGCGTTCCAGAAGGATAACGAACTCAAGGTGCAGGCGGGAATCCTGGCGCCCATAGACATCATAGTAGACCAGGAAGAGGTGTCCTTCAGAGAAGAACAGGTAATCATCAGGGAAAGGGACGTAGAGGACGCCGAAGACGAGCTAAAGCGCCTCCTGCACTTTTTCGGCCCCAACACCGCCCCCTGGCTGGCCGGGATTACCATCACCCCGACGGATAAACCCTTTTTTGAACTGCGTGACGTGGACCCCAACGACGCCGTAAAAGTCGCCCTTGAAAACAGGCCCGACCTCTTCGAACAGAAACTCATACTGGATAACGCCGGAATAGAAGCGCGGAGGAAAAAGAACGAGCTCCTGCCTCAACTTGACTTTGAGGGCGGTATGCGCCTGAGAGGGCTGGACAACCACTGGAGCGACTCGCAAGAAGAGTGGATGACGGGGGACTTCAAGGAAGAGTTTGCAACGCTGACCTTCGTGATTCCCATAGGCCTCAGGAAGGGCCGCGCCGAATACGCCAAGGCGAAATACGAGAAGAGAAAGGAACTCCTCGAACTCGACAAGGTAGAGCAGAATATAATAGTTGAAGTCAGAGAGGCCGTAAGGCGGCTGAACGCTACCAGGAAGCTGATAAGACAGACAAGCAAGACTCTTAAATATGCCAATCGCAGGCTTGTCGGAGAAGAAAAGAAGTACTCCGTAGGCAGGACCACAAACATCGAGGTATTGAGGGCGCAGAATAACCTTGCCATACAAGAGGCAAGGGCCATCACGGCCATGACAGAGCATTACATAGCGCAGGGAGAACTGGAGGCCGTTAAGGGAACTATCCTCGAGAAATTCAACATAGTGCTGGAGGGACAGGCGCTGGGGAACGAGTTCATCTATTAGCCCTCCGTTAGACAGATAACAATTTAGGACGTTCACGCACCAACACTTACGTTATTGGGGAAAAGGCCGTGACAAAGAAGATATCTTCTTTGTCACGGCCTTTTCCCCAATAACGTAAGTGTTGGTGCGTGAACGTCCTAAATTGTTATCTGTCTAACGGAGGGCTAATAGATGAACTCGTTCCCCAGCGCCTGTCCCTCCAGCACTATGTTGAATTTCTCGAGGATAGTTCCCTTAACGGCCTCCAGTTCTCCCTGCGCTATGTAATGCTCTGTCATGGCCGTGATGGCCCTTGCCTCTTGTATGGCAAGGTTATTCTGCGCCCTCAATACCTCGATGTTTGTGGTCCTGCCTACGGAGTACTTCTTTTCTTCTCCGACAAGCCTGCGATTGGCATATTTAAGAGTCTTGCTTGTCTGTCTTATCAGCTTCCTGGTAGCGTTCAGCCGCCTTACGGCCTCTCTGACTTCAACTATTATATTCTGCTCTACCTTGTCGAGTTCGAGGAGTTCCTTTCTCTTCTCGTATTTCGCCTTGGCGTATTCGGCGCGGCCCTTCCTGAGGCCTATGGGAATCACGAAGGTCAGCGTTGCAAACTCTTCCTTGAAGTCCCCCGTCATCCACTCTTCTTGCGAGTCGCTCCAGTGGTTGTCCAGCCCTCTCAGGCGCATACCGCCCTCAAAGTCAAGTTGAGGCAGGAGCTCGTTCTTTTTCCTCCGCGCTTCTATTCCGGCGTTATCCAGTATGAGTTTCTGTTCGAAGAGGTCGGGCCTGTTTTCAAGGGCGACTTTTACGGCGTCGTTGGGGTCCACGTCACGCAGTTCAAAAAAGGGTTTATCCGTCGGGGTGATGGTAATCCCGGCCAGCCAGGGGGCGGTGTTGGGGCCGAAAAAGTGCAGGAGGCGCTTTAGCTCGTCTTCGGCGTCCTCTACGTCCCTTTCCCTGATGATTACCTGTTCTTCTCTGAAGGACACCTCTTCCTGGTCTACTATGATGTCTATGGGCGCCAGGATTCCCGCCTGCACCTTGAGTTCGTTATCCTTCTGGAACGCCTGCGCCCTGGCCAGGGACGTGTGCGCCACTCTAAGCTCCTCGATGGCGTTTACCAGATTCCAGTACGCCCTCTGCACCTCGTTTGTAATGTCTATGGCGGTCTGCTTGAAGGCGTAGAGAGACCTCCTCTTGTCGTTCCGGGCCATGTATATCTTGCTTCTTGTATAGAAGATGCCGAATTTCTTCAACAGAGGCTGAGTGACCTTCGCCTCTATGAAGCTGTTGACGGCGGGGTTAAAGAAGACACCGGAGCGGACGCTGCGAAAAACCCTTTCGAAGTTGTAGTCAATCTGGACGGTTGCCCCGATAGGGGTCAGCATGCTCAGTGACGCGTCCACCGTCTTAATCTGTCTCGAGAGCCTGCCCGGAGCGGTGCCGGTAATAAATCTCGAGTTGATGGGTTCGGTGACGTCCCTGACGTCGCCCTTCGCCGAGAAGATAGGGTCGAAGGGGGCCTTTTCTACGGAGATGTTCTTGTCTTCAATCAGCGGGTCTATTCTGGCAACCTCTACGTCCAGGTTGTTTTTGAGCGCCATCACTACACAGTCCGCCAGTGAAAGACTCAGGAAACCAAGGCTTGAGTCATTGAATTCCACGGCATTCTTTTTTGACGGCTGTGCCTCTTTTTGTTCCTCTTCTGCCCAGGATGCCCGCCCGGTATACAGCGCCGCCGACAGGCACAGGCATAATACCAACCCTTTGCTCATCGTACTTCTCCTTAATTTCACGTTTCACAATAAAGAATTCGTGCGCCGGAGAGCCACCATTTGTATCACAATGCGCCGCGGTTTCTTTTCCGTTTCGTGAACGGGTCCGTGGCGCAGGTGTCGATTTTCGTTTATGTGTCGTTTGCTTGCCATGTGTTAACGTGGACACGTTATTGCCTGGCGGTCTGGATGAGGGCCATTGCCTCAGCCCTGGTGGCGGAGTTCTCCCTGAATATGCCCCTGACGACCGAGGTCTGAACCTTTGTTCCCGGTTTCTTCACCCCTCGCATGGTCATGCACAGGTGTTCGGCCTGTATCACCACCATCACCCCTTTGGGCCGCAGCGTGTCCATGATGCTGTCGGCGATGTTGGTGGTGAGGCGCTCCTGTATCTGCAGCCTCTTGGCGTGGAGCTCTACGACGCGGGCAAGCTTGCTTATGCCCGTGATGCGGCCCGCCTCGGGTATGTAGGCCACATGGGCCATGCCGATAAAGGGCAAGACGTGGTGTTCACAGGTGGAGTAAAAAGGCAGGTCTCTAAGCAGCACTATCTCGTCGTGGCCGGTTTCTTGCAATACCTTTATCTCTTTGCCCGGGTCAACCCCGATACCGCCGAATATCTCTTCGCACATCTCGGCCACCCGCTTCGGGGTGTCCTGCAGGCCGGGACGTTTGGGGTCTTCGCCGATGCCTTCCAGAAACAGGCGCATGCCCTTCATTATCTTTTCACGATCCATAAGATTCTATGCCTTATTCTTAAAGGAGGCCGTAGTCCTTAAGTGCCTTGGTTAGCTGCTGCTTGTGCGCTTCTGTCATCTCGCAGAGGGGCAGCCTGAGTTCTCCATTTAGCCTTCCCAGTATCTGCATGGCCGTCTTAACCGGGATAGGGTTGGTTTCTATAAACAGGGCCTTCGCCAGGGGGTAGAACTTATCGTGCATCTCTCTGGCGGCTTCCGTTCCCAGTTGTCCGCCAAGGAAGCCTCGTATCATTGCGCTGGTCTCTTTTGGTATGATGTTGGCCATTACGGATATTACGCCCTTCCCGCCGATTGAGAGTATGGGGAGTATCAGGGAGTCTTCTCCGGAAAGTACCGTTATGTCGCACAGCCGGGTGATTGCGCTGATCTGGTCAAGGCTGCCGCTAGCCTCTTTTATCGCGACGATGTTCTTGAATTCGGCAAGCCGGGCAACCGTCTCGGGAGACGTCGACACACCGGTCCTGGAGGGCACGTTATAGAGGACAATCGGTATGTCCGCTTCCTCGGCCAGTATCTTGAAATGTCTGTATAGCCCCTCTTGCGTCGGCTTGTTATAGTAGGGTGTGATGACCAGCGCCCCGTCCGCGCCCGCCTTGCTCGCGTACCTTGTCAGCTTCAACGCCTCTTTGGTGTTATTGGACCCCGTGCCGGCTATTACGGGTATTCGACCCTGAACCTTCTGGACTACTTCAGAGATTATTTTTTCGTGCTCTTCATGCGATAAGGTCGGCGATTCTCCCGTGGTGCCGCAGGGGACGATTGCGTTGGTGCCTTCACGCACGTGGAACTCTACCAACTCTTTCAGCTTCTCGTAGTCTACTTCTCCGTTCTTGAATGGTGTGACCAGTGCCACTATTGAGCCAGTGAACATCTACCTTCTCCTGTTTCGGCGTTTTTCTTTTTCATGGGTATCGCGTCTCGCAGTGAATTCCGGCGCGGGGCTAGCCGCCTGTCTTCGCCATTATACTATGCTTATATATCAGCTCCTTCATTTCTTCAACCGCTTTCTTGATACCCACGAAGACGGCCCTTGAGATGATGCTGTGGCCTATGTGCAGTTCCTCGGCGCCTATCTTCTCTACGATGGGCCCGACGTTTTTGTAGGTGAGGCCGTGTCCGGCGTTCACTCTAAGGCCCAGTTCCCTTGAGAGCCCGGCGCCGGAGCGAAGTTTCTCGAGCATGTCCAGCTGTTGCGCTTCCGTTGTTGCGTTGGCGAACGCGCCGGTGTGGAGTTCCACAAACTCGGCCCCTGCGTCTCTGGAGGCCTGTATCTGCCGCGCCTCCGGGTCGATAAACAGGCTCACGGTAATGTTCTTTTCCCTGAACCGCTTGATAAGCGGCCCAAGGACCTTTGCCTGAGATACAACGTCGAGGCCGCCCTCCGTTGTGACCTCCTCCCTCTTTTCGGGCACGAAGGTGACCTGCGCCGGCTGCTCCGCCAGGGCCAGTTCTACTATCTCATCCGCCACGGACATCTCCAGGTTTAATTTTGTGAAGACGGTCTGCCTGAGCAGTTTCAGGTCTCTTTCATGTATGTGCCTGCGGTCTTCCCTGAGATGTATGGTGATAATATCGGCTCCGCCCAGGTCTGCCAGCGAGGCCGCCGTTACAGGGTCTGGCTCATACGTTCTTCTTGCCTGCCGGAGTGTGGCCACGTGGTCTACGTTGACGCCCAACTTGGTCATTTCTTTGCGCCTTTTTCCGCCGTGATGTCCAGCTGCATCTCCGGCAGCGGACTGTCCAACTCTACCATCGGAGGCAGTTTGCAGATGATGGGCTGTTTATATGGCCCGGGCGGTTTGAGCTCGCTTACGTCTATGTATACGTCGGGCGGGCCCAGTTTATCTAACGTCGACTTCGGCCCCTTTATCTTCAGGTTTATGAATTTCTGCTTCAGTTCTACCTTATACGGGAAACCGGGCGGCTCCAGGAGTTTGACCCTTGTCTTCTCGAACTCCTTATTTACCAGTTCCTCCACGATGTCGAACCAGACGTTGATGACCCCTTCGCACTCTACAGGTGCGGTTATGACCTTATCGCCACTGGTTATCGTGACTCTTTGTTCAAGCGGTACCTGCCACGGGAAGGTGCGGTTCTGGTCGGGGGTTATGTTAGATATGTTAATTGGCAGTGTTTTTATCGTCGTGGCGTCTTTGAGGACGTTGGCCGGTCCCACTACCTGTACCTCAAACGGAAAGAAGAACTCCCCTGAGGTCATGTAACCCGGTGTGGGTTCGCCCCGTTTCTGGAGCTCTACCGTCAGGGTTTTTGTCTCTCGTTTAACCAGGGAGATTTTTATCCTATTCGGTCTTACAAAGTCCAGATTGACCTCTGTGGGTAGGTTGAAGCTCCTCTTGTCCAGAATTACCAATTCCTCAATGACGTCTTGGGATTCTTTGTCCTCAATGTATACCGAGCATCTGGCGGTTATCTTTCTCTCTCCGACCAGTCCTGATACGTAATCGATGCTGCTTTTCGGGCCTTTCAGCCTTATGTAAACGGTATTTGTGGACTGATTGAGCAACGTATACTCCTGGGGGAAAGAAACCTCCAGCGGCACCATACAGGCAAGTTCACCGGTATATTTCCCGGTGGCGAATAGCCAGAGCGCCAGGGCCATTGAGAGGGCCATCAGTTTTGCGCCAAGGTTGCTTGCCAGTGTCTCTTTGAGCAAGTCAGGAGTCTCCTGAGTTTCTGTTATTGCCTTTTAGCAGTTGGTCCAGGGTGTTTTTCAGGCCTTTTTCGTCAAGGCCACTTGTAATGTGTCCCTTTACGGCCACGGAAATGACTCCGGTCTCTTCCGAAACGATGATGGAGATAGCATCGGTTTCTTCGGTAAGGCCCATGCCGGCCCTGTGGCGCGTGCCGAAGGCCTTATCTATTGTGGGGTTGTCGCTGAGCGGCAGCAGGCACCCGGCGGCCACTATCTTTTGCTCCTGTATTATAATCGCCCCGTCATGAAGCGGCGAACCGGGCCAGAAGATGGTGTTTATCAGGTCGCTCGAGATATTTGCGTCTACGCGTGTGCCCGCCTCTATGAAATGGTCAAGTCCCACCCTTCTTTCTATGGCAATTATCCCTCCGAGCTTGTTCTTGGCCAGAATGGCGGCAGCCTTCACAACCTCGTCCAGTATGCTGTATTCACCCTTGGAGAAGATCTCCAGGAACGGATTTTCTCCAAGCCGGACCAGCGCACGGCGCAGTTCCGGCTGAAAGAGTATGATGAACGGAAGCGTGATCATGGGCAGAAATTCCGTGAGCAGCCAGTCTACCGTGTACAACTGAAGCTTGCGTACGATAAAGAGCAGTATTACCGTGGCAATGACCAATACGAACACCAGGCCCCTCATGACCCCTACACCACGCGTACCCTGCAGAAAACGGAGCACGAAGTATAGCATCAAGAATATGATAAATATCTCTACGGCCGCTTTAAAGGCCACAAAGAAATCTATGTCTTCAAAGAATGTTTCCATTTGTTATTCTCGTTTAATTGCGTCGGTGACGGCGGCTACCTGTACCGCTTCGCGCACTTCGTGTACCCTTACGATCTTGGCGCCCTTTTCTATGGCCAGCGCGACGCTGGCAAGGGTTGCATGCGTTATGCTATCGGCGTCCAGCGTCCCGTTTTGACGCAACGGTTTCAGGATGTGTTTGATGAAACCCTTGTTTGAGGTGCCGACCATAATAGGCAGTCCCAGTGACCTGAGTTCGCTCAGGCGGCGCAGCACCTCCAGCGATTGTCCGGGGCTCTTGCCGAAGCCTATACCGGGGTCTATTATTATATTGGCCTCGTTTACGCCCGCACTGACCGCCTCATCGGCCTTCTTCCTTATAAAGAGCGCAATCTCAGCAAGCAGGTCCTTGTATGCCGGGTTTCTGGGCATACGATGGGGTCTGCCCTTTATGTGCATAATGACTACCGGCGCACCGGCGGATGCTACCACCCTGGCCATGTCTTTGTCAATGAAACCGCTGATATCGTTTACGATTTGCGCCCCTGCCTCAAGCGCCTTCTCTGCAACGCCGGCGCGGTAGGTGTCAACTGATATGGGCACCTTTGCGTGGCCGGCAAGTTCTTTTATCACGGGTATTATCCGTCCAAGCTCTTCCTCCCGTGAAACCGGCTGAGAGCCCGGTCTGGTTGACACGCCGCCGACGTCTATTATGCCGGCCCCTTCTTCTATCAACCGGAGACCGTGGGCCACGGCCTTTTCCGTTTCGAAATACCGGCCCCCATCATAAAAGGAGTCCGGTGTGACGTTGAGGATGCCCATCACACAGGTTCTCTGCCCGAGCTTCAGCATACCCCCGCCGTGACTCAGGCTGAAGCGATTTTTCCGGTATCTACGGATTGTATCTTCCAGGGTGCCCAGAACATGTTCCAGACCTGTCCCTGCGTTACCGGAACCGGACGCGGTTCGTCTGAAGGCGTCTTCATTGACGGACAAAAGCGTAGAACCGGGCCTGTCGTTGACCTCGGCATGCAGTCTCCCCCCCGCGCCTGAAGCCCACCTTGAGAGTAGATTGCGGTCCCTCCCGCTTAAATCGTCAAGGCTTATGGTGTAGAGCGTACCGTCTCCGGCGTCCTTACGGCGGGGCCTCTTCTCCGCTCCGTATGGGGCGTAAGGGCTGACCGCAACCACTCTGGGATTATATCTTGTCAGAAGGCTTACCAATCTCTCTCCATTAGATTCACGATCTTTCGCGCAACGTTTACAAACGACTTTATCTCTCCTGTCTTGACGTCTTCGTTCTTTGTCGCGATGAACTCTGCCGATGCCTTCACCTTATACTTGTCTATTATGGCCCTGCCGGTTCTCTGGTCAGTCCAGGAGAAGCGTACGGCAGTGGACACACTGCTTTCTATGACTTCCGCGTCTGGGCTCTCGATTAGCACACGTTCTCTAACAGACACAATTGACCCAAAAAGGATGGAGTCGGCGTGCTTTTTGTCTACAATCTTGAGTCGCGTCCTCAATAGTATCTCTTCTTTTATAGCCTTGGTGAGGTCGAATTCAAGGTCGCGACGAAAGGTCTCGTTGTCAAAGATTTTTATGTATATGCTCCGGACGTTTTGCTCGAGGAGCGAACGGGAGGTGTAACCGCACCCTGACAGCAAGGTCGCCAATATCAATAACGCAAGATATTTCTCACTTCTTGACGGCATTAATCTTCTTCAGAAAGTCGATTGTGTCCTGTGATTTTCCCGCCCACCGAGTGTTGGGGAACCTTTTTGTTATTCTGTTTAAGTAAATCATCGCCGCCGCGGGTTTCTTTTTGCGAAGATAGAATTCGGCAATCGAGTACTGTTTTTGAGCAATGAGCCCTTCCACTTCGTGGATCTTGGCCTTAGCTTCGTCCACGCGGGTGCCGTTCGGGTAGCTTCCAATGTACTCCTCGAATCCGTCTCGGGCCTTCCAGAGGTTTTCCATGTCCCTGTCCCTGCGTGCCTCAAGACTCAGCTTGGACAGCGGTATACGGTACAGAGAGTATGGCGCCCACGCGCTCCTGGGGTAATTCTCCAGGACGGCCCGGTACGCCGCTTCGGCGCTTACGAAGTCCTCCGCAAGGAAATACGCGTTCGCAATCTTTACCTGAGAATCGGCCGCCAGAGGGCCCTGGGGGTTGTGTTCTATAATTGTCTCGAATATGATTACGGAGGCCGTCGGCTTTTCCTGCATGAGTGCCGTCCCCGCTTCGAACTCTTTTTGATGTATCAGCCCCGTTATCCTGATTCCCGGAAATTTCTCAAGGAGCCTCTCGTAGGCCTTGAAGGCCTTTTTGTATTTGCCGGCCAGGTAATAGGCCTGTCCGATGTTGAAATGGCAAGGCTCGGCGAGGTCCGAGTCCGGGTGTTCCTTCAATATGGACTCAAACACCTTTACCGAGCTTTCATAATTACCAGACAGCATCATTGAGACGGCAAGCTTGTAGCGCTGGTCAGGGACTTTGGGGTTTAAATCCAACGGGTCTATCCAACCCGTGCCCTTGTTCCAAACCCACTCCGCATGCGCGCCGGGTGTGGAGAGCAGTGAGACCGCGGCAAACAAAAACGGCAAGACGAGACGACGTAGTTTCATATCGCAACCCTCCGCGTCTCCAAAGGCCTGCTCAGCACGCCGGTGATGCAGCCCCGGCTTAGCGACACGAGTTCCTCCGATATGCCGTTGGGCAGGTGGAGGCGGTCCCAGGTCGCAGTGCTGGCGTTTGCCAAAAAGACGGCCGCCCGGATTGTGCCCGGTGAGAGAGTCCGGAAGGTTTTCCGCCCATTACACCTTTCACATAATAGCCCGCTGTCAACGGGGCTGAACACCGCAGCGGTACTTTCCGTGAGGTTTCTGCCGCAATTGGCGCACTCCTCTAACTCCGGCAGGCAACCGATAAGCTTTAGCGTCTGCAACTCAAAGGCACGCAGGGCGACCTCTGTGCGTTTGGTTGAAGAGAGACTGGCAAAGGTGTCCAGTATCAGGTCGAAGAGGGGTTCGCTCCTGTCCCCTTCCTCGGTGAGCATGTCCGCCAATTCCGCGACGTGACAGGCCGCGTAGAACCGTTCCACGTCCTTCCTGAAGGCCGGGAAGTCGTGGATTGGCTCCCATTCCGTCAGCAGGTTGAGTCCCGTGCCGCCCTTTTGTAACAGGATTACTTCCATGTGTGAGAAGAGGTCGACGGAGCCCCTCAGTTTTTTCTCTATACGCTTAGACCCCTTCGCAAGGGCGCGGATCTTTCCGCGGCTTCTGGTATAGAGCGTGGCAATCTGGCTTGAGTTGCTGTAATCGCGCCTCTTCAGTGTGATAGCATGTGTCTTGCAAAAATCCATAACGTTCCTTATCTATTGTCCGTTGCGGCGTGTCCGGTATGGTTTCTGAGGGTGAGCACCGCACCGTAGAGGTAGAGCAACCCGGAGTAGGCCGTAATGATGACCGTGAACCAGAGAGCGAAATCTACCCACAACCTGGCCCACAACACTCCGTTAAAATGGCCGGCGTAGAGTAGGAGCGAGCACAGGCTCGCGCACTGACCCACCATCTTCCACTTACCCGCCGTACTGCCAGGGAATTTTATGCCCCTAAACTCCGCATAGCCTCTAAGGACGCCTATAACCACCTCACGCACCACAATCAGGACAACCATCCACGTCGCCATAACCGTCTGTGTGTATAGAATAAGTACGATGAAACCGCCGCAAATGATTATCTTATCGACCAGAGGGTCCGCTATCCTCCCGAAATCACTTGTCAGCCCCCTTTTTCTTGCAAGGTACCCGTCGAAGTAGTCGGTTGCCGTGGCGATGACTAACACGATTAGCGCCAGGTCAAACAAGCTGTGGGAAAGTATGAAAAAGAACAGTATTCCCATAAAAAACCGTAATACGGTCAACAGGTTGGGCAGGCCGGCATAGTTCTCCAGGACAAGCAGATAGTAAAGCGGCGCCAACAGCAATTTAATGCCCCACCACCTGTTTGCCTGCAGGTAATTACTCCATACAATTTGCGACAAGGTTGTATCCCTCTTGATCTGTGATTGTTATCATTTTAAACGTGCCCGGCGACAACCCTGTGCCGCGCACCGAAACGTGGCTGTCCACCTCCGGGGCGTCCCTGTACGAACGGGCGAGCCATCCCTCTCCGCCTTCGTGCGCAGCGTCTACAAGCACCTCCATGGCGTGCCCCACGAGGCGCTCATTATTCTTGAAATTTATTCCCTGTTGAAGGGTCATTACCTCGGCAAGCCTGCGGCGCTTATCCGGCTCGCTGACGTGGCCCTTGAAGGCGGCCGCGGGAGTATCTTCCTCTCTCGAATACGTAAACGCGCCGAGCCTTTCAAAGGCCGTCTCTTCAAGGAACTCGAGTAACTCTCCGAACTCTCCTTCGCCCTCGCCGGGAAAACCTACTATCACGGTGGTACGCAGGTACAGGTCCGGAATCTCTCCGCGCAGCCGCCGTATCAGTTCCTCCACCCGGGAACGTGTAACCTGCCTGCCCATCGACTGCAGCATCTTGTCGTTTATGTGTTGTATAGGCAGGTCTATGTACTTGACCACCTTCTCATTTTTGGCTATTTCCCTGATAAGGCCGGCGTAGAAGTGGGCGGGGTGCGCGTAGAGTAGCCTTATCCACCTTAAGGAGCTTATTTCCGAGAGCATTCTAAGCAGTTCGTGCAGACGCTGACGCCCGTACAGGTCGATGCCGTACATGGTGCTGTCTTGCGCTATCAGGTTTAACTCTCTGGCGCCACCGGCGGCCAGCTGTTCAGCCTCCTTGGAGATGTCCTCCAGAGGCCGGCTGACGAACGGGCCTCGTATCTCGGGTATGGCGCAATAACTGCAACTGTTGTCACAGCCCTCGGATATTTTCAGGTATGCGTAATGTGTGGGTGTCAGGCGGATGCGTGATTCGTCACGCCCGTTGCATGAGCCGTTGGCCGCTCCTTCATGCGGCATTATGCCCGAGAGTTCGGCTATCTTATCGAAGTTTTCGAGTTTGACCACATGGTCAATCTCCGGTATTTCCTTTATAAGCTCCTCTTCGTAACGCTCGGCAAGGCAGCCGGTTACGATGAGTTTCTCCAGTCCGCATTCCTCCTTGAGTTTCGCCAGCTCGAGGATGGTATTTATTGACTCCTCCTTGGCGTCCTGGACAAAGCCGCAGGTATTGACGATAAGGACGTCGGCCGTCTCCGGGTCCTGACAGAAGGTGACTTCTCCGTGCGCCAGCCTGCCCAAGATTTTTTCAGAGTCTACAAGGTTCTTTGAGCAACCCAGGCTTATAAGGGCTATCTTCGGTGTCTTTGTCTCTGTCTCTGTATCCATGGCTCTTGTCCAAAAAGACGTAGTGGTCCAGCCTTGGCCTCGAGGGCCTCAGCCCGAAGGCCTGCTCGACATTTTATCCGTAGGGACACGTTGTAATGTGCCCCTACTCCGGCGCCGTGCCGCAGTAAATATTTTCCGGATGTCTATATCTGTTGCTTCGCGCTTTTTTGCCTGTCCGGCGGTTGCCAGTCTTCCCGGCTAAGAAGGACTTGCCGGTTTATCCCGTCTTTATGCTCGCTTACGATGCCGTCCTCCGCCATCTGGCCCAACAGCTTGATGGCGTGCGGGTACGTAATCTGAAGTCTTTCCTGTAGAAATTTCTCGTTACACCTTCCGGTGTCAAATACCGCTTGAACCGCCTCGTTGTACATAGGGTCGCGCCTTTCTTCCCTCTTCGCTCCGAGAGTCCACTCTCGAAGCTCCGACGAGAATTCCGGCCGGGCCTGCTTCTTGAGAAACTCTACCACCCTCTCCACCTCCCGGTCGCTGGTGTACGTGCCCTGAACCCTTACCAGTTCCGAGGTCCCCGGCGGCATAAAAAGCAGATCGCCCCCTCCCAGCAGCTTTTCCGCGCCGTTCTGGTCCAGTACGGTCCTGGAGTCTACCTTCGAGGCGACAAGGAACGATATCCTGGCCGGCAGGTTAGACTTTATCAGCCCTGTAACGACGTCAACGGAGGGCCGCTGTGTGGATACAATAAGGTGGATGCCGACCGCGCGTGATTTCTGTGACAGGCGTATAATGGCGTTCTCGACCTTTTTTGAGGCCACCATCATAAGGTCCGCCAGTTCGTCTATTATTATTACGATGAAGGGCAGGCTGTAGAACTCCGGGTCTATGTACTCACTCGCGCCTAATTTTTTCTTGAGACCTTTTTCCCCCAGTTTATTGTATTCTGCGATATTCCTGACGCCCACACGCGCCAGCAGCCCGTAACGTTCGTCCATTTTGTTTACCGCCCACTCAAGCACAGCCTGCGCCTCCTTTGCGTCGGTGACTACGGGGCTGATAAGGTGCGGCATGTCCTTGAATGGAGAAAACTCCACCAGCTTCGGGTCTACCAGCAGCAGTTTCAGGTCCTTCCGGGACATCAGGAACAAGATGCTCAGTATCAGTGAGTTCAGGCATATGGACTTGCCCGAACCGGTGGTGCCGGCGATAAGCAGATGCGGCATGCCCGCAAGGTCGCAGTAGATAGGGTAGCCGGTTATGTCCCTGCCCAGCGGCAGCGGGATTGAGCTGTCCTGAAGGTTTACCTTGCCGTCCTGGATTATCTCCAGCAGCTCCCTCAGCCTTACAAAACTTCTGTGGCGGTTGGGGACCTCTATGCCCACCGTGGACTTTCCAGGCAGCGGCGCCACCACCCTGACGCTGGGCGCCTTCAGGGCCATCGCAAGGTCGTCGGAAAGTGAGGCTATCTTAGAGACCTTGGTGCCGGGCGCCAGCTCCAATTCGTACATGGTTATGGCAGGGCCTGTTTCAAAACCTACTACCTGTGCCAACACCTTAAACTGTGCCAGCGCGTCTTCCAGCGCGTCGGCCCGTTTCTTGAGGGACTCTTCACTGTCCACGCTGTCCCGCCCCGGCTTAGCGCTCTCATCAAGGAGGTCAATGGGCAACAACAGCGGTTCCGCACCCGAAGGCACGGGCTCCGGGGCGCTTTCTTCTATTATGGCCTTTTTTGAGGGTTTCTCGCGCGTGGCCGATCGGGCCCTCTTTCTATTCTTAATTCGTTTGGCGATAGACGCGACCGTTTCAACCGGGCTCACGTTGAACAAAAGGATGGTGGAGGTCATGAAGCTAAAGGTCAGGAAGACGCAGGTTCCGGCCAGTCCGAGGTTCTCCAGGAGTTTGCTGGAAGCGGCGGCGCCCAGCACACCTCCGGCCCACGCGATGGCGCCTACCTTGGGCAGGATATTGTCTATTAAGGCGAATACCAGGGCGATGAACAGGATAAACATTACCCCGCCCAGGGCCTTTATCCACAGATTCGCCATCTTGCCGCGCAGCAGTAGCAACACTCCCCATGCGCCTATCAGCACGACCAACGGGAAGGCGGCAACGCCCAACCATGACAGGCCGTAACCCGAGAGCACCGCCCCGAAGTGTCCGCACAGGTTCTTCACAGAACTGTTCTCCGGGTAATTGGCGAATGGCGGGTCGTACTGGTTGTATGTTATCATGCTGATAAGGGCAAAGACCGCGAAGGCTACCAGGGATATCGCCAGAAACACGTTTAGGAGTTTCTTTTTATCCATTGTCTTTATACCCCTGTGTGACCGAAACCGCCGTCATTCCTCTTTGTTGCCTCCAGCCCCGTTACCTCTATGAATTCCGCCCTCACTACGGGTTGAACAATCAACTGCGCTATGCGCATACCCCGGTTTATGTTGATGGGACGTTTGCCCATGTTGCAGAGGATGACGCATATCTCTCCGCGGTAGTCGCTGTCTATCGTACCGGGGGCGTTTACGATGGTAAGCCCGTGCTTAAGGGCCAGTCCGCTTCGCGGTCTTACCTGTGCCTCGTACCCC
>JAUVQR010000173.1 GCA_030598065.1 Planctomycetota bacterium
CATGGGAAACACCGCAAGAATGGAACGGCCCGGGGTGAGGGCTGTGGAAGCGCCTCGCGGATAGGAGACATCACCAAACTGGAGGTAGACACCACCAATAGGCTGCCACCACATTGTTGGCCCCAGGCCGTCGCCATCACACTACTCTTTTTTTCTCGCTAAAATACGCTACTGGCTTGAATACATTATAAGAATCGTCGGCACGACTATGCTGGTTACCGTGGCGACTACGAACAGCACGACCAGAAGCTCCATGACAGTGAAACCGGTCTTTTCGCCAAAGTATCCCGAAACGTATAATCTACGCTTTGGGTGACGTCTCAGGCCGATGCGTAATAACAGATTAGTCTTCATAGTGGTTCCTTTGCGATATAAAGTCTGTCGCCGGCAAAATGCCTGTCGCGTACCGGGTAACCGGGCCGGCCATGACCGGCCTTCTCTAAATAAAAAAGCCCAAGGATTATTCTAGCTGCAAGCTAGAGTCCCTGGGCTTCGAAACTTCACGTTGGTCCCATTCAGACTATTCTATTTCTATAATGTCTGTCTTTTTTATCTTCCTGCTCAGGCTTCCTTTATGAAAATTCAGTTCTACCGAACCTGAAAACTCCTTGTCAATAAAACCTAAGCGTTTGAACATCTCCTGAAGCTTCTTTTTCTTATCTTTCTCAATCATTTGCCTGCCACACCAATGAATACCGCTTGTTTAATCCCTCAGTTGCCCACATAAACCCTCACGGCTTCAATCTCACTTATTTTCTATATATGAGCAAGGAGCATGCCAAACCATACAAGGGCGACAGGCAAGAAGCCGCCTTGAGCGTCTATTTGCGCTACTGTCTTTTATATATTACACTTACGACTTTCCTCGCTAGCAGTTATATACGTATTTTTCTTGCCAGCGGCCCTGGTTCCCAATATAAACTGCCACAAGGTTTGTAGCTCAACTACAAATCTTGTAGCCGTCTCATATCTATTGTTTTTATATGACCTCTGGACTGTCCCGGTTGTTTCACTGAGGAGATGCCCTCAGCCAACCCTGAATGAGACCGGAACTGTCGAGTAAGCACAGCCAAACCGCCCTCAAACAGACAGTGGTTGCCGGTAAGAGTTTTCACCCACAACCCCCAATGGAATGCAACACTTGACAGCGGACCGTAAAACCACTATATACCCCTGCTGTCTGAATGGCACTCGCCGCCCGTTTATAAATGACTGGTATAGCGGCGGCTTGAGCCATTAAGTCTGGAATCACTGACACCTGCCCTTCCTTAAGTGCCGTCTTGGTTATATACCGTTGCCGTATAATCGTTCAACTTACGGGGTAAGAGATGTCGTCAATAGACTCTAAAATTATTCCTTCCGACGCGTGGTCTATCCCGATAGGTAAACCTTTTCCGGCAAAAGACCATCCCGATATCAGTTTCAGGGTCCCGTGGGAACAGCTGCAGATGACACGTGACGGGGCACGGCAGGGATGTCCGGTCGGCGGCATGGGTGCAGGCTCAATAGGGCGTTCCTATTTCGGAGACTTCGCCCGCTGGCAGATTATTCCTTACGAACACGTCTATGACAATGAGGTATACGGCTCACAGTTTCATTTATATGTAAAGCCGGAGGGTACGGGGAGGACTTTTATTCAGACACTGATGGCGGGGTCACCGAAGGATTCTACCAGGCCGTCCCTGTCCGGTGTTTTATCAACGTGGCCCTGGAATTATCCGGCCGAACGTGGCGTTTATTCGGCTCTCTTCCCAAAGGTCTGGTGTGATTATTCCGTGCACCCCGAAAACCCTATAAATATTATACTTGAGCAGTTCTCTCCGGTCATTCCTCATGACTATTTCTCGTCAAGCCTGCCCCTTGGGATTTATACGTGGCATGTCCACAATCCCTTAGAGGTGCCTGTAAAGGTCGGTATCCTCTTTACCTTTGAAAACATGGTCGGTCGTATGCCCGAGAAAAGAAACCTGACACGTAATATCGGTGAATACACACAATGTCGCTGGTCCGAGAAATTGCCCGAAATAAGGCAGGCACAAGAGGTTGTCGAGGAGGGCAATCTCCTGGCGGCAAAGCTGTCATGCCATAAAGACGACCTGGCGCGGCTTCCCGTATCGCGTCGGGGTGAATTTTCCATCGCCGCAGGGAAAGGGTCTCTGGACACCGCTCTAAGCTATCTCGCTTCTTTTGATTGCAGGGGCGACGGGGGCGAGCTTGCCGGGTTCTTTGACGGCGGTCGGCTTCCTAGCGGTCCCAGACAGTCCGCCGGAATCCCCGGAACGCTTCATGGCGCAGCCGTATGCGCCACCTTAACGCTTAAACCCGGTGAATCAGGGGATATACCCATGGCGCTCAGCTGGGATTTCCCTTCGATAAGTATATCTGAACCGGGAGGGCGTATTTTCAAGAGAAAATATACGGAACACAAAAAGAACCCTGAAATCGACGCCCTTGAGTTCGTCAGGCTGGGGATGCAAAACCGTAAGGACTGGTCTTCCAAGATAGACAGGTGGCATGATGACGTCAGAGCCTCGGCAAATAACGACCCCCTGTTAACCAAGACAATACTGAACGAACAGTATTATCTACTGGATGGAGGAACACTCTGGGAGGCGGATACCGGCAATTTTGGATTCCTCGAGAGCATCGACTATTTCAACTACGAGACCCTGGACGTCCGCTTTTATTACTCCTTTACCACCCTTCGCTACTGGCCTGACATAGAAAACCGCGTCATGGAATTATTCTCGGAAGGGGTTGATAAAGAGGACAGTAGGATGGTCCCCTGGAAGTACGGCTATGACTATGGGCATCAGCGGCCGGAAGACATCAAGGAAGACATTCGGCTTGTACGCGGCGCCTGCCCCCACGACCTTGGCAGGCCGACGTTGGAGCCGGCAACCGACCCGGAGAAGGCGGAAGACCCTTTCGTCCACTTCAACGCGTATTCATACAGAAACGTGAACCTCTGGAAAGACCTGAACACCAAGTACGTGCTGATGGTTTACAGGAACTATTACCTGAGCCCCGAAAGGAACAGGGACCTGTTGAGGTCTCACTGGAGTTCGGTGGTCAAAGCCATGGAATATCTTCAGCAGTTTGATACCAACGGCGATTTTATCCCTGAAAACTCGGGATTCCCTGACCAGACGTTTGATTCCGCCTGGCACATGAAGGGCCTGAGCGCTTATTGCGGCGGTCTCTGGTTGGCGGCCCTGGAAGCGGCTATAGAGATGGCAAGAATCCTGAACGAGAGCTCATCGGTGGAACGGTATCAACATTGGCTTTCAGTCGGAAAGAAATCTTTTCATGATACCCTATGGAACGGCAAGTACTATGATTGTTACGAAGGGTGCAACGACGTAATGGCCGACCAGCTTTGCGGACAGTGGTATGCCGACCTGCTGGACCTCCCTCCCATCGACGAACCGGAGTATATTGTAACGGCATACAAGTCTATCTTCCGGCACAACTGCCTCAACTATTTTAACGGAGAAAGAGGGGTTGTTACCGGGATTACGACCGAAGGCGTTATACCCGATGAGGAACAGACGCCGGAGGTCTGGATAGCCGTTAACTATTCACTTGCCTCCGCATTTATGATGAGGGGCCTGAGAGATGAAGCAATACAACTTATCAAGGGGACACATTCTTTAATCTGGGGGAAATGTGGTCTATGGTGGGCCACGCCCGAAGCCATCTCATGTGAGGAGATCACCGGGGACAGGCTTGAGAGGGCGTATGAATTCGCCCGTATAAAAAGAGGCGATACGTGGCGGCCGCCCAAGGCATATACGGTAAAAGAATTAGCTGGCAAGGAGAGATTACAGATGCGCGCCCCCCAGTACTCCCGACCCATGGCGAGCTCGGTTCTTCTTTACGTCTGCGACAAGTTGAGAAGAAGGGATACTTCCGGAGCCATTACAGGACTAACTTGAATGCCTGGCACCGGCGGTGCCGTCTTAATGGCGCGGCCTTTTATGCACTATACGCCTTTTGGGACTAAACAACGCTTCATCCTTATCCCTTGCCCTTCGGATACCACTCCGTACACGCTTCCTTGGCCCTAATCCGTCACCCTGAAGACCCGCACCGCTGTCTACAAAGGGCGCCATCCGTTACCCGGCCGTGGACGGCTCCAAGCCCATGTTTTGCTCCACCTCTTCAATGGCCTCCTGTCTTGAAGCTTCCATAATCCACTGCATCCC
>JAUVQR010000127.1 GCA_030598065.1 Planctomycetota bacterium
CCGTCTGCCTCAGCTGAGGGTGACCAGGCCTGGCGGCATTATAAAGCGGGTATTTCTTACCTTAAAGCGGAAAACTTTGACCTGGCAACCCGGGAATTTCAAGAGGCGATAATGTTCAGGCCTGACTACGCAGAGGCGTATGACCGCCTCGGTACCGCTTACGTGTTGATGGAGCAAAACGATCTGGCCAAAGAGATGTTCAAGGAGGCGGTAAGGCTGAAACCGGGATATGTGTCGGCATATGAAAACTTGGGTATCGTGTACTACAATGAGAACGAATATGAGCTGGCAATGGCATATAATAAGAGGGCCTCGGAGTTACGCGGTGATGATATTGTGCCGTTCCTGTCCAAGCTTGATCTCCTGGGGCTAGAGGCAAAGCTTGCCGCCAACAAGGGTAAGGTCATAATCCTTGATTTCTGGGTGAATGATTGCCCTAACTGCCAGAAGTCAGAGCCTTTTATGAACAGTCTGTACAATAAATACAACAAGCAGGGGCTGCTTGTTATAGGTTTGTTTGCGAACAAAGACCAGGAAGACGCCCGTACATTCCTGTCTGCCGCAGGCACCAAGTACCCCACCTTTGTGGCCGACGATACTATTATGGAGGCTTACAATCTTAAGCGAGTCCCGTATTACGTATACATTGACAGGAACGGTGAAGTAAGAGGCAAGGATGTGGGGTTCTTTGAGGATCAAAAGGGCATAATAGAAGGAAAGGTCATTGAGCTGCTGGAGGAAAGTGGTTGAAAAGACTGGCAAGGGAGGTTAATTGTGCTCCAGCAAGATACAGGGTGGGTGGTGAGGTGCCGGGTCAAGCGTTTGCTACGGGAGTGGGCCTGTCTGTGTTAAGGACGGTTATGTTAACGGCCCTGTTGTCGGTGTCGTTTTTATCGTCGCCTGCCGCCCTTGCGGGCGGGAAGAAGACGGAGGTCAAGAGGCTTAGCTTCTCGGAGGTCAAGGGCGTTATCCGGGAAAACAAAGGTAAGGTGGTAGTCCTCAATTTCTGGAGTACTCTGGTATCGGACTCCAGACAGGAGAGGGCGTTTCTGAACACGCTTTACAATGCCTACGACAAGAGCGCGTTTGAGAGTATCAGTATCAATGTAGAAGGAGTGGGGCCTGAGGTGATTGCGCCATTTGTGGAGATGGTGGGGGCCAGATACCCTGTATTTGTGGGTGGCGGCGATGTGGTTGAAGCTTATGACATTCAATTCATACCGATTACGTTTGTATTGGGCAGGAACGGTAAGGTAAAGCTGAAGGAGTCGGGGTTTACCGAAAAGACAAAACGGAGCGTCAAGCGTACGGTAGAGGGCTTACTTGCGGAAGAATAGGCCACACGCACAGGCCCCGGCATTTGTTGCCCGTGCGGTCCCGGACCCGGATACGGTACGCCGGTTCACCCGGCCTTCCTTTGATTTCTGGCGTCAACTGGGCGGGGCCTATCTTTGTAACCCGGGGCCTTGGTTCTAGGCCTTGAGGGCTTCCTTTTGCTCATGTCTTCCCGCCCTTAACATCTCCATGAAGCCTTCAAACCTGGTGCTTATCTGGCCTGCCATCACGTTGTGATTGTCCACGCAGTCACCGTCTATATTCAGAAGTGGAATCCCCTGACGGGCCAGCTCCTTTTTTATAATGGGCACGGCGGCGTTGTTCCGCCTGCATCCCCACTGTGAGAATACCACTACACCTTCTACGTCGTATTTCTTTATCAGCTTCTTTATTACCCTCAGTCTTCTTTCCAGGGGTCCGTTGTTGTGGTTGGAGATGAGCTTCCGGGCGAGACTCTCGTAGGGCCTCTTGGGGTCCAGTTCGTCCCAATACACGTAGTTTGCCTCTTCAAAGACTATCTTTGCGTCACTGCGTTCCTCGATGTTCTTGCGCATATCACTCTTAAAGTAGGGTTTGAGTTCAAGCCACAACAACCTTATCTTTTTCTCCGGCTCTGCGCCGGCCAGTTCTTTTTCCCTTACGGTCTTCTCAAGTTCCTGGGAAAGCATAGTATAAAAAGTTTCCGCCATCTTGGAACCCGAAAGCATGTAGCTGGGCAACATAAAGCCAAGCGCTTTCATCCCGGGCAGGTTGGAAAACGGACTGACCCTCGTATCGTTCAATTCAAGCATGCGCCTGCGGGTATTATTGGCCGTTTCTATGGTCTCTCTGAACCTGTCCTGGTCCATCTTACGTCCGGAGACCTCTTCAAGTCTTTTTACAAGATTCTCCAGCTGGCTAGCAAGGTATCTCACCGAGTCGCCGTTAAGTTCATACGGCACGTCCAACACGACCGTCTTTTTCCCTGTGATAGGTTCGCAGAGTTTTATCATTTTTAGGTTTGAGTCGCACAGGCTTGTCGTTGCAGCGTGGATTATCGGTCTGGGATGGTATCTCTTATAGGCGAATCCGAGAGCGGATTTGTGGAACGAGCAGACGTCTAACGGTATGCCTCTGGAGTCCGCCTCCATCAGGCCCTTCTGGCTGAAACCTCCACAGGCGAAGAGAGCCGCGCCGATCTCAAGGCTAAACGGCAGCAACCCCATGCCGAAGATTATTTCCGAGGGAACGAACAGGCTGGTCCACACCACCCGGTTCTCGTTCTTGTAGAGCTGATAATAGTAATCGTGGCTAATTTTCTTAAGATAAAGCATGGCTTCCAAGTCCGCATCTGACTTCTTTGGGAGGAAGAAAGGGCCAAAGTAGCAGACCTGTTTCACCAGGAAGCGCGCAATCCAGCCTTCTGCATCCTTCTTGAGTGTGTCGAACCGGCTCATCTTAGTTTTGCCATGTTGAAAGGAAACTTCAATTCTTGTCCATCCGGTTTTTTAAGGACCAGGGTGACTTTTGCGTTAGGATTCAGGCCGGCTATCTTAAATTTGTAAAAACACAGGGCCCAGTAGCGTGGAGAATCCGGGTAAGAGCGTGTATAACTGGCGTCGGTGGGGACCTCTTTCTCGCTGGGTTCGTATTTCTTGTCCTTATAGATAAGATAAGCCCTGTATTTGTCTGCGAACCATGCCGTATCTCCGTAGAGGGCGCATCCGAATACAAGCTGGTTCTTGTTATCCTCCAGCGTCTTCTTTATTTCACTTTCAGTTGGCTCCAGGAACCGCTTGGCCTTCTCCTTTGCCAGGACTACTATACTGGCAAACGGGGTAACGAGTGTGGCGGAGCCGACCCCGTAGCCATGATCAATCCTCCAGTTACGCAACAGCTCCGGATGGCTCAGCTCCCTTCCTGCGTGTCCGTATTCTATGGCCTCAGTTATGTCTTCCTGGGAGAGGTTCATCTGGACGGATTCAGCCTGAGACGTAAACAGTATGGTCAGTGCTAAACAAAAGGTAAGGACCGTTATGGCGGTACGCATGCATTTACCTCAATAATGGTGTCGGAAGGACCCGAGTGTATCAGCTTTCAGTAACGCTGTCAAACGTTATTGGCAAGAAGCGGGATGTCTCCTAAAGACAAAGACTTAAGACTAGAAAGAGAGTCGCCGCGGCCAGCAGGTGCCGGGAGGCGTCAATCAGGATGCTCTTCGTCCTTATACCCACTATTTTTCTGTGTTTTTCTATGGCCGTTTTAAAGATATTCTGCAGTTCCTCGCCCGTTGCGTCGTGCGTGTAGCTGCCGCCCGTAAGCTCGGCCACTTCCCTCAGAAAAGACGGATTCGGTTGTGTCTCAATGACCTTGCCATCCTGGTCCTTCTCATAGCCGACCGTCACGCCGCGTTTGTCCTTCTTCGGGATGCGGGTCGCCTTATTTGGGTCGCCTATGCCTATCATGTAAAGGGAGATGTTCTTTCTCTCAAGTATCAGCCTTACGGCCTCGGCGGTCTGACTCCTTACGGCTATTTGCTCCTCGCCGTCGGTCAGCAATATCAGCAGCTTTTCATTAGGCTTGTCGCTGAACGTTTCCAAAGAGATGAGCAGGGCGTTCCCTATGTTGGTACCATAAGGTACGAACCTTGAGTAATTCTCCTTTATCATGTCCAGCATCCGTAGGAATATTAACTCGAAGTCGCGGGTCATATAAGGCAGCAACGAGAAGGCCTTTCCGGCAAAGACGACCAGGCCAAGCTGATCGTCATGGAGTTCGCCTACCAAATTCTCGATCTCCATTTTTGCCCTCTGGAGCCTGTTTGGCTTGACGTCGTCAGCCAGCATGCTTAGAGAGACGTCCAGGGCGAAGACTATCTCCATTCCCTGGCGCTCATATTGTTCTTCTGTGGTCAGCCATTTGGGGCCCAGGAGCACCAGCGCCAGCCCGGCCACTGCCAGGCTGACAAACAGGCCCTTTAGGACGTCACTGAGTGCGCGGGGAAGGCGGCTTTCCTTTGCTATAAGTTCTATGCTGCCAAAATCCTTCAGCCACCACCTCTTCCGCCGGTACGAATACAGGTAGAGCAGGAAGATGGCAAGGCAGATTATGGCGACGTGCCACAGATAAGCCTCGTTGTCGAAAACCAGCATTTTCCACCTCACTCTTGGGCTGCCGCTGTACTTATACCTGTTGCCCCAGGGGATCAACTTCAGGGCCTTTACCCTTTCTTCTTTCTCTTCCCTGTCCGGGCTGAACATGGTGTTGAACTGCAGCTCGCCCAGGCGCATCCTCTCAAGGTTCTTCTTGGCCTGATAGTCGTTGTGGTTTATCTGCAGGACCCTCACGTATCCCTGGGCGGCATTGGCGAAATCTAGGTCATCGGCGAGCAGGTTGGCATGATTGTAGATGGACCTCGCCTTGAGGACGGGGTCGCTTGACGCGGAGGCCTTCTCGAAGCGGGCCGCCGCCTCCGCTTTCTTCTCCAGCAGGGTAAGAACGACAACGGTGTTGTATTCCAGCCGTAAGTCTTCTTTACCCAGTAGATTAAAGAACTTGTTAAGCGTGGTATTCCTCGCCCTGTCAAGGTTCTCAAGGGCCTTATCGTACCTGCCCATCAAGATGTCATCCCTGGCCCTGTCCGTCAGAAGGCAGCAGTTGCGCACCCCCATACCATAGACTATAAGGCAGATGCACAAAAGAGCCATGACTCCTCTTATGACGTGTGAGCTGTTCATTTTCTATCTACCTCTTCTATATACCTCAGGGTATCCTTATCCAGATGTTCTCTACCGTAACCATTCCCATGACGCACACCAGTCCGAGCAGCGCCGGATAGAAGTAGAGGTCCTTTTTGCTGGTTGTCCTCTCCAG
>JAUVQR010000283.1 GCA_030598065.1 Planctomycetota bacterium
CGGTTTCAGCCTTACCGCCTCCTTGAACATCTCTTTGGCCAGATAGTTTTGCTTCATCAACACGTAAGCGGAACCGAGGCGGTCATACGCCTCTGCGTAGTCAGGCCTGAGCATTATCGCCTCTTGAAATTCCCGGGTTGCCAGGTCAAGGTTTTCCGCTTTAAGGTAAGAAATACCCGCTTTATAATGCTGCCGGGCCTGGTCACCCTCAGCTGAGGCAGACGGCAGAAGGGTACTGCCTGCGGGTTCCTCCATAGTTTCTCTTGCGTCAGCGAGCCTTGCCTCCCTTATCAACGTGTTCACTTTATCCAATCCTGCCTGAGCCTCAGCATAGCCCGGCTCGATTTGTAAGGCCTCGTCATACTGCCTCGCGGCAACGCTGTACAGACCCTTCGCCAGGTACACCTCTCCCAAGCGGTAGTAGCCCTCCTCATAGTCAGGGTCAATGCTTATCGCCTCCCAGAGATTGTTGAGCGCAATGTCGTAGGCACCTTGTTTATAGTACACCCAACCAAGGGTTGCATGAGCCTTTACGTAATCCGGTTTGAGCCTTATGGCGTCTTTGAATTCCTTTATCGCCTCACCCTCCCGGCCTTCCCCGAGGTATGCTGACCCAAGGTTGTAGTGAGAATAGGGGTAATCCGGGTCAGCCTGTATCGCCAGTTTGAAATAGTATATCGCCGCGTCGACCTTTCCCTCGTTCAGCATATTCATGCCGTAGTCGTCCTTCTTTTCTACGCTCGGCGTATGAACACATGCACAGGGGGATAAAAGAACATAGACGACAACCGCAGGCAGGACAAGGAAGTGCAGAATACGGAAGTGTAACTTCAGTACTTGCTTAAGGGCCGGGAGGCGTCGGGCGCTCCCGGGTTCCCTCTTGCTCCTATCTAAACTGGAGACAGGTTCGGACACTATTGACATAAACTTATTATAGCCGCTTAACGCGGTTAATTCACAAAAAAATCCGGTTTGAAGGGAAGAAGGCCCACACGTTGCACAGGTCACCAGTAAGGGACACCTGCGCCCCGGGCCCTTATCCCTTCAAGGCCGGACATATCCTCGGGTATAACTCTATCCCTTAAGAAGACGTGCTATTTCCTCTTCCATCTCCTTCTGCTTCTTTTTGTTATAGCCCAATTCACTCATCGCTTGCTTACCGTCTCTTCCAATAAACACGTTATACGGCACAAGTATCCGCTCCATCCCCGCGTAGTACTTTTCCAGTACGTCTTGCTCTACCATAAAAACCGGGTAACTCACCTCCTTCTTATCCAGAAAGAGTTTTACCATATCAGGCGGGGCACCCAGTGTCAGCCCCACTATCAACAGCCCATCGTCTTTATGCCTGTTGTAGAGCTCTACAAGGAAGGGAACCTCCCTTCCGCAGACGTCTCAGAATGGTGACCAGAAGTTCATCAGGACCACCTTACCTTCATTCTCCGCCAGGAGCTTCTGAAGGCCGGTAAGGTCCATCTGGCCTATCCCGCCCTCATCCGCAGCGCTGACGGATATGAAAAGGCAGAAGAAAGCAATAAGCGAAACTGCAACACACATGCCTAGCGTTCTTTGCATCTAAAGCCTCCTTTTGCGTTTGCGACCGTGGCTTAAGGCCGCACAAATACCAACTTTTTTCTGAGGCCTGCCAACTGCAGCCCTAAAACTAACAGGTAAAGTTGGCTACCACTTCTTCCCGTAGCCTCCCTTTTTCTCCTCAACGACACTGACGTCTTCGACGTCGATTATATGCGCATTTTCAAAGACCTTCCCGGTAATCTCCACCTTTTTCATTCCATACTTCTCGCCGTTTATCAACTCTTCACTGTTCTCATTCTCCAGGAAGGAGTACAGTTCGCCACCTGACGTGGCAAGGCCGTGTTTGTGGCCGTAGACAGCGCATGCGGCATTAGCGCCCTCCTTCTTCTTGAGGGTGCATCCAAGGCATACAACCGTCCCGGTAATCGTAACTGTCTCTTCGTCGGCAACGCTTACCCCGGAGCCGGTGGCCAAGAGCATAAGCCCAACAGACAGGCTGCATACCAACAATATCTTACTAATCATGTCTTCGTCCTCCATACCGTTTTTTGCACTAAAAGCTAACTGGTCATCTACTCTGCACATTTCCGGTATGGAGAATTTTATTCCATATTTCTTATTTTGCAGCCGCGGCCACGGGCTTTTTCACGTCAAAGGTCATCTTTCCGTCCTTGCCGCTCTTGACAATTATATCAGAGCCCTCAGGGAATTTTCCCTGAAGCAACTCCACCGCCAGTGGATTTTCCAAAAGGCGCTGCAAGGCCCGCTTCAGCGGTCTCGCGCCATAAACCGGGTCAAAACCGTCCTCTATCAACCTGTCCTTGACGTCGTCACCC
>JAUVQR010000365.1 GCA_030598065.1 Planctomycetota bacterium
AGACTTTTTATGTCCGGTTAACTTGCGCAGCAAAATGCCTGTTTTTTAGCAGTTGCCTGATTTACCGGGCTGTTTATGCCCCATATCACGCCAGAGGCGGATTTGCCTGCGGCGAAAATGGGGCGGCTACCTACCAGAATATAGATAATAGACATGACTAGAGTTTATGCCGCAGAAAGAACCTGGCAACGCGAACTGAGATACTACTCCTTCGGCCATTATCTCAGGGAACGGTTCCCGTTCAAGGTGCACAAGATTGCGCTCCACGCGGGTTTCACCTGCCCCAACAGGGACGGCCACAGGGGCAGCGGCGGCTGCACGTTCTGCGCGAATGAGACCTTCAGCCCTTACGCAAGGGGCACCGCCACGTTACCCATCAAGGAACAGGTGCGCAGCAGCAAGGAATTCCTCCGGTCCAGATACGGCGCTGAGAAATTCATCGTCTATTTCCAGGCGTTTAGCAACACCTACGCCGACATAGAGACGCTCAGGTCCAGATACAGCGAGGCAATGGACGATGAAGACGTCGTCGGCCTGTCGATAGGCACCCGGCCGGACTGCGTATCTGACGAGGCACTTGAATTAATAGGTTCCTACACCGGCACGCACCACGTCTGGATAGAGTACGGCCTCCAGAGCATCCACGACGAGACGCTCAGACGCATAAACCGCTGCCACACCTACCAGGAGTTTGAGGACGCCGTTTACAGGACAAGGGCCGTTGGCGGCATAAACGTCTGCGCCCACGTCATCCTGGGACTGCCCGGCGAGGACCGTTCCGACATGATGGCCACCGCGAGCAAGCTGTCCGGCCTGGGCATCGACGGTATAAAACTGCACCATCTCTACGTGGCCAGAAACACCGCGCTGGAAAAGGAGTTCCTGCTTGGTAAGGTCAAGACAACCGGCATGGAGGAATATGTCTCCCTCGTTTCCGACTTTCTTGAAAGATTGTCGCCCGACATAACGGTTCAGAGACTGGTGGGAGACACCCACGGAGACGACCTCGTCTCTCCCGTCTGGCCCGTGAGCAAGGCGGAGGTCGTCCGGGCGATTACCGCTGAGCTATGCCGCAGGGATTCCTGTCAGGGCGCGCAAATTGTCCCTTGACTTTGACCCGTTTTGTGCTTAAATTTTGGCTGAGATGAAGGTTAAGCTAACGTGCGGGCGTAATTCAGTGGTAGAATACCAGCT
>JAUVQR010000198.1 GCA_030598065.1 Planctomycetota bacterium
CCCCCGGCGGGACTACCATAGAAGGACTCTCAGCCCTGGAAAAGGGCGGACTCAGGGCCAGCCTGATCCGGGCCGTCGAGGCCGCCACCCGCAAGTCCAGGTCACTGGGCAGAAAATCCGCAAAGAAGAAGTAGCCTATGTTGTAGGGGCGACCCGACGGGTCGCCCCTACTGCGTTATTGGCGCCCGTTAAAATGACGCGTCCAGAAGCCCCCTACTTACCCCGAAGTCTATTGACAAACCCCCTGGTTTGAAATAAATTTAAAATCTGAGCTAATTTGTGATAGTATATTGAGTTCCGTGAAATATCATTTGGCGTAGTGTTCCCTCTCTGGCGCGTCTTTCACGAGGTAAGGTCCTGCACTACAAAGAGATACTTCATATTACCCTTGAAAGTGTGAACGAAAAATGGGTCTTATTGTACAAAAATTTGGCGGCTCTTCGGTGGCCGATGCCGAGAAGATTAAGGCTGCGGCCCAGCGGGCGGTGCAGGCCGCAAGGGAAGACAACCACGTGGTGGTGGTGGTATCGGCGCGAGGACAGACCACCGACCAGCTTTTTGGCCTGGCAAATGAGATAACCGATAAACCGTCTAACAGGGAACTGGACATGCTGGTCTCCACCGGAGAGCAGATGTCAACAGCACTGATGGCGATGGCGATACACGCCCTGGGGCATGACGCCATATCGTTCACCGGCGCACAGGTGGGCATAGTCACCGACAGCCACCACACCAAGGCCAGAATCCTCAAGATTGACACAAAGAAAATAAGGGAAGAGCTGGACAGTGGTAAGATAGTGGTTGTGGCCGGATACCAGGGAGTAGACGCCTACAATAACATCACCACCCTGGGCAGGGGTGGTTCAGACGCAACCGCCGTGGCGCTTGCGGCGCTGCTGAAGGCGGACCTCTGCGATATATTTACCGACGTTGAGGGTATATACACGGCAGACCCCAGGGTTGTCCCTGAGGCAAGAAAACTTGACAGGATATCGTACGATGAGATACTTGAGCTGGCCAGCCTGGGTACCAAGGTGGTGCAGGCCCGCTCGATAGAGTTCGCGAAGAAGTATAACGTCCCTCTTCGGGTGCGGCCGTGTTTTAACAATTCAGACGGTACCATAATCTGCCAGGAGGCTAAGGACATGGAGGAAGTCGTTGTCAGCGGCGTTACGGTTACCAAGGACGAGGCCAAGGTAATTATAAGGGGCATCCCGGACAGGCCGGGACTCGCAGCAAGAATTTTTAAGGAGATAGCCCGGAACAACGTCAACGTGGACATGATAATCCAGAACATCGGTACCCACGGCCACGCCAACATCACCTTTACGGTGCCAAGGGCGGAGCTTGATGACGCGATGAGCGCGCTGCACGGTATACAGCAAGAGATTTCTGCCCGGGAGATCAGTTCAGACAGTAACGTGGCGAAACTCTCTGTGGTGGGTATAGGCATGAGGAGTCACTGCGGCATAGCGGAAAAGATGTTCCAGACGCTGGCGGATGAAGAAGTAAATATCCAGATGATAAGCACATCTGAGATAAAGATATCGTGTATCATTGACGAGGCACAGTCGAAACGCGCGCTGAAGGCCATACATAAGGCGTTTGATCTGGGCAAGAAATGACACCGGGGGGGGCCAGAAACACCCTCAAGGGTCATGCCACACGACACATTGCATTACCAATCCGGTGAGTGAGTTTAAGGTCTGATGAACAACATAATCGTTTACGACACGACATTGCGCGACGGCAGCCAGGCCGAAGGGGTTTTTTTCTCTCTGCAAGACAAGATAGACATCGCCCTGCGGCTTGACGACCTTGGGGTGGACTACGTAGAGGGGGGGTATCCCGGCTCCAACCCTAAGGACAGGGACTTTTTCCAGAAAATCGCCGCACACGAACTGTCACACGCCAGGATTGTAGCCTTCGGAAGCACGCGAAGGGCGGACAGAAAGGCGGAAGACGACCAGGGGCTGCGGGCCTTGCTTGACGCCGGGACCAAGGTGGTTACCATTGTGGCCAAGGGATGGGACCTCCACGTAAAAGAGGTATTGCGGGTGCCGCTGGAGACCAATCTGGAGATGGTATCAGACAGCGTCAAGTTCCTGAAGTCGCATGGTAAAGAGGTCTTCGTAGACATAGAACACTTTTTTGACGGATACAAGTCGGACGCCCGTTATGCCTTAAAGGTGTTGAAGACCGCCACGTCATCAGGGGCCGACGGGGTCGTGCTCTGTGACACCAACGGAGGCAGTCTTCCCTCAGACATATTTGAGGCGGTAAAGAAGGCGAGACGTCAGGTGAAGGTCCCTCTGGGCATCCATGCCCACAACGACTGCGACATGGCCGTGGCCAACACGCTCACGGCCGTGGATGCGGGCGTCACGCACGTGCAGGGGACCATAAACGGATTCGGCGAGCGCTGCGGCAACGCGGACCTCTGCTCTATCATCCCCAACCTCGCGTTGAAAAAGGGTCTGGGGTGCCTTGACCAGGATAAACTCAAGAAACTCACCGAGGTCTCCCGCTACGTCAATGAGGTGGCAAACCTCGCTCCGAGGTCCAACCAACCGTTCGTGGGCGTCAGCGCGTTCGCGCACAAGGGCGGCCTGCACGTCGACGCTATTAGAAAAAACCGAAGCACCTACGAGCACATATCGCCTGAGGCCGTGGGAAATGAGAGACGCATACTTATCTCGGAACTCTCCGGGAACGCCACCCTGCTGGCAAAGACGTCACGGCACGATATAACCGGGGACAAGGAGCTGATGAGGAAGATCCTTAGACAGGTCCAGGACCGCGAAAACAAGGGTTATCATTACGAGTCCGCGGAGGCTTCTTTTGAGATACTGGTGCTAAAGACGCTGGGCAAGCACAAGCGATTCTTTGACCTTGTGGGCTACCGCGCGATAGTTGAGAGGCACGACGGGCTGCCGGTAACCGAGGCGACTATAAAGATCAACGTAAACGGCGTGGAGGAGTTGACCGCCTCGGAGGGGGACGGCCCCGTAAACGCCCTGGACGCGGCCCTGAGGAAGGCGCTGGAGAAATTCTACCCGAACATCAAGGACATGCGCCTGGTAGACTTCAAGGTAAGGGTAATAGACCCGAAGGACGGCACTGCCGCGAAGGTCAGGGTCATTATCCAGTCCCAGGACCATCAGGACATCTGGGGTACGGTAGGGGTCTCCGGGAACATCATAGAGGCCAGCTGGGAGGCATTGGTGGATAGTATCGAGTACAAGCTGCTCAAGGACGAAGAAAGGGCCGCACAGCCCAAGGCCACGGCGGCAAAGGAAGGCCCGCAATGACAAAGGTCTTGGCCCCAAAGTATAACCCAAAGGAGGTTGAGGACGCGCGGTACACATGCTGGGAGGAGCGCAGGTACTTCCACAGCGAACCGGACGGCAGCAAGAAAAGTTTTGCCATTGTCATCCCTCCACCCAACATAACAGGCGTTCTCCATATGGGGCATGCGCTGAACACCATTATCCAGGACGTGCTGATACGGTGGAAAAGGATGCAGGGAGAAAACACCCTGTGGATGCCTGGCACCGACCACGCCGGTATAGCCACGCAGAACGTGGTCGAGAAATCACTGCTGCAAAAGGGGCTCAAGAGGCAGGAAATGGGCCGCGAGAAGTTCC
>JAUVQR010000280.1 GCA_030598065.1 Planctomycetota bacterium
ATGATTTTATTGCAGAGTACCTTGAAAGCGATGAAGACAGGGCGTTTATCAAGAGGGGAGACTTTTCCATAAAATATCTGGATTATGACTGGGGCCTGAATATCAAATAGTGATTTGCGAGGGGTTTCACCTCCGACATGGCTTTGAACCACACGTTACCGGGAGAAAGATTATGAGAATAAGGTCATTAGCCGTACCTGCTTTACTCATGGGCATTTTCTTTCTTTTTGCCATATCTTGCGTTAAAGAGGGGCCAAGAGAAGTGGGCGTTGCGCCGGGCGCTCCGGCAGTGGACGCGCAGACCCTGTGGAGCCACATTACCCAGAGCTCACCTTACACAAGCTGGCGGTTGTTCCCGGGCAAGGGAAAGCTCTATAAGGGCACGGTTCCCCACGGGGCGCTCTTGACGACCTACGTGAATAAGGGCGCGCGTAAGGCGCTGGCCGATAAGACAGTACCGTTGCCGAATGGCGCCATCATTGTTAAGGAAAACTACTCGCCCAAGAAGGAGCTCAAGGCGATTACCGTGATGTATAAGGTGGCGGGTTACAACCCCAAGGGCAATGACTGGTACTGGGCGAAGTACACTCCCGGCGGTAAGGTGCTGGCCAGTGGCAGTGTGCCGATGTGTATAACCTGCCATAAGGGCAGGAAAGTATTTGACTATATAATGACAAGTCCGGGTATTTGATTGCGTTATGCGTGGCCCGGACGCATGAGCCGGGCCTGAGCGAGCGCTTTGCGGATATTTTTTCATGTTCACGTTAAGGAGTAGCGTTATGGGCAGGTTGCTTGTTGTACCGATTATTTGTTCCATTTTACTCTTTTCTACGTTCAACCCTTCCGTAGGTGCGGAGAAGGAGGCGTCAGACACACCGACGCAGGCGCCTGCCCGGACATCAGAGTCTCAAAAGGATATCAAACAGATATCACTTGAAGAACTGAACGACATGTTGACCTACACCTACAGAGACAAGGTGGTATTGCTGAGTTTCTGGTCTCCTTATTGCGATGAATGACTGGAACTGTTGCCGTTGTTCTCGGATTTGCACGACAAGTATCGTAACGAGGGCTTTGAAGTAATAGGTATATCACTGGTGGGTTACCCTAAAAAGGTGTGGCTTTCGCTAAACAGGGTGCGTGTGGACTTTCCCGTATTTATGGGGAATGCGGACGTCTTTGACGCCTATAGCATACACACCCTGCCCACAGTCATATTTATCGGAAGAGACGGCAATGAGGATGATACGGCGGAGGGCCACGAGGCCAACGCCATCGCATTTGACAGCGAGGTGCAGAGGATGCTGGAAGGCCGCGCAAAGGGTGGCGAATGGTTCCAGTGGTTACTGCGTTAAGACGCTGTATCTCTAGAAGAACACCTTGCAGAACGCCACAATGGCGTAACAAAGAACATAAAGAAGAACATAAAGAAGGACATAACGAAAAACACCGACGGTTAGTCCGGTAATTCCCCTCCATTTTTCTACCTGCCGACAGACATACCACACCAAACGGTGCATTCGCCTATAGTTGTTGACAAAAGGCCGTTTATGTTGTATTTGCAAAGAGCTTTTTTTGCGACTGAGACGGCGTTGCCGTGGACTGAACGGAGTCACGATGGCCAATAAGAAGTCAACAAAACCGGGCGTGGTCTGCATTATCGGCCCCGGCATGATAGGTGGGTCGGTGGGGCTTGGCCTCAGGAAGAAAAGGCTTGCCGGACAGGTAATCGGCGTGGGCCATCGTCGCGCGTCCTTGACCAGGGCTCTCAAGATGGGCGCCATTGACACCGCCACGCTGGACCTGGAAGAGGGCGTGCGTGAGGCGGACATAGTAATCATATGCACGTCCGTGGAGCTTATCCCGGAGATGGCCGCAAAGGCCATCCCTGCGATGAAGCGTGGGGCGGTCTTGACCGACGTGGGCAGCGCGAAGCGCGGTATAGTTGAATTCGTCGAACGTGCAAGAAGGAATGATATCGTGTTTGTGGGCGGCCACCCCATCGCCGGCTCGGAGCGAAGGGGGATAGACGCCGCGAAAGCAGACATGTTTGTGGGGAGTGTCTGCATACTTACACCGGTTAACCGGCGTCGTAGTGAGAAAGCGTTGCGGAGCGTAAAGGCAATGTGGCAGGGGCTCGGCGCCAAAGTGCACCTGCTATCCCCTGCTGAACACGACCGGACACTTGCCTCAACAAGCCACCTGCCGTTACTATTGGCCTCCTCGCTGGTAAACACGGTAGGGGCCAGGAAGCTTCCATACGCCGGGCCCGGACTCCGTGACATGACAAGGATAGCGTCCAGTGACGCCGGGCTGTGGCGTGACATCCTGCTTCAGAACCGGCGTGAGGTCATTCAGGCGCTAAAGTCGTTCAAGAAGGAACTGGACGCCCTGGAATCCGCAATAGACGGAAAGA
>JAUVQR010000275.1 GCA_030598065.1 Planctomycetota bacterium
ACCTGGTAGTGGGAGAGGGGTTTGTACCGGGCGATGGAAGCGTCCAGGGCCAGGTTGGTTATGATGTCCTCAAACCCGACCTTACCGACGTCCTCAAAATCTATCTTGGCCTGTTCCTTTTTTAGCCGGGACATAGCGGTTACCTCAAAGGGCCTGTGCACGGTGTCTGCGGTTTAACGGCCGACAAGTTCGCGAAAAAAGGGGCGTCGCCAGGGGGTTTATCCTGTGCATATTAGATTTGAATTTTAACGTAAATTCGTGTATTTTGGGATTGTAGCCCAAATGAAAAGGCGCTTCAAGGAGAAAAGGTTACTCTCCGCCGTACGTTTCTCCCATTTTGCTTTTTGCGATGTCTAATACGGGGAAATTCCTTTGTCAAAAAAACGGGTCGTCATAGGTTCCCGCGGAAGCAAACTGGCAATGACCCAGAGCAACTGGGTCAAGTCGAAGCTTGAGGGACTCGACCCTGGCCTTGAGATTACCATAGAGAGGATCATTACAAAGGGCGACAAGATTACCGACGTGGCGCTGGCCCGTATAGGGGGGAAGGGCCTCTTTACCAAGGAATTGGAGGTGGCCCTGCTGGATGGGCGCATAGACATGGCGGTGCACAGCCTCAAGGACCTCCCCACAGAACTTCCCGAAGGGCTGGACGTGGTGGCCGTGCCGGAGCGGGAGGACCCCCACGACCTGCTGATAAACAAACACGGCAGCAAGACGATACGCGAGCTTCCCGACGGCTGCAAGCTGGGCACAAGCAGTCTTCGCCGTAGCGCGCAGTTGCTCGCCATCAGGCTGGACCTGAACATCGTGGACCTTAGAGGAAACCTTGACACACGGCTCAAGAAGCTTGAGTCAACCGACCTTGACGCCATAATAGTTGCCAAGGCGGGCGTTATGCGGCTGGGTGCGTTCAGGGAGGATTTTTCGGTCATTCCCTTCGACGAGATGTTACCGGCCGTGGGGCAGGGCGCGCTGGGCATAGAGGTCCGCAAGGGTGATAGTGAGATATGCGGCGTATTGTCCTCGCTGGACCATCCGCCGACAAGGTACGCGGTGGAGGCCGAGAGGACGCTTATGTTCGAGCTTGAGGGCGGCTGTCAGGTCCCTATAGGGGCCATCGGGCGGTGTACGTCGGACGGTACCCTGAAACTGGAGGCCATAGTCTGCTCTCTGGACGGCAGAAAAATACTGAGGGACAGGCACGCGGGCCCCGCCGAAGAGGCGGCTAAGGTGGGCCGCACGCTTGCGCACAGGCTTCTGGACGCGGGTGCCGGTGAGATACTCAGGGAGATTCGCGACAACCTGGAAGAAGAAACGGGCTACGGAGGAAACTAGGCCCAAAGGAAGCCGTAAGCAAGCATATTGAATAGTTACGGTAAGCGACCGGAGTGAGTGACCGCAGTGAGCAATTATGAGAATGTCCCAGTAGTCTCCGTTGTAGGAGAAAAGAATAGCGGGAAGACCACCCTTATTGAGCGGCTTGTGTCGTCGCTGAAGAAGGAGGGCCACAGGGTAGGCGTAATGAAGTATGCCCAGCGCCGGTTCCAGATGGACCGCGAGGGTAAGGACACCTACCGTTTCTATCAGTCGGGCGCTGACGCGGTCGGAATCGCTTCCGGCGACCAGATGGCGTTTCTTAAGCGTATAGACTCGGCGCCACCCCTGGGCAAGGTCCTTGAAAATCATTTCAGTGACGTCGACATAGTGCTTCTTGAGGGATACAGGGGGGATGACTATCCCAGGATTTGCCTAACGGTGCGTGGTAAAGAGGCTGCGGGGGAAAAAACGGCGTCGGAGGAAGGTGACCACCCGGTCCTCAGGCTGGACGTATCCGGCCTGGACGACCCAGTTTCTCATAAAGTCCTTGAAGATGCGCTGGAATTTGTAAAGGATACGATAAAGGCCCACAACGGCTAGGCCGTGTTAATTGGGTTCTGCTTATAGCCGGGTAGATTATGCCCGGTAAACGTCTCGATTGACTTGTCATGGCGTTATTTTTCGTTGGAGGAGACAAAATTGCAGGCAAAGCTTGAAGAGAGAAAGACAAGGCTTGAAGAGATGAAGGAGAAGATTGAGTCCAAACTGAGGACGGCGAAGGAAAAAGACGACTTCAGAATGGAAATAGCCAGATTCAAGATGGAGTTTCTGGTGAACACCTTCCCCGAGAAAACCGTTTTGCTCGAGGAGAAAATAGAAAAATACGGGGCCAAGCTGGCCGCCAGGGCATCTTTAAGAGAGGCAAAGGCAAAACGGAAGATTGATATAGAAGAGTGCAAACTGGCGGAGCTGAAAGACAGGCTAGAACTGGATGCTGAGAAAGAGAGACAGAAACAGGCAGAACTCGCGGTGTTAGCTAAGCGGAAGGCCGAGGAGAAGCGCATGAAAGATGAACAGGCCGCCCGCGCGAAAGAGAAGGCGGAAAGGGAGAGACGGAAGCGGGAAGAGCTGGCGGCCCGGG
>JAUVQR010000118.1 GCA_030598065.1 Planctomycetota bacterium
AAGAAGAGACCCCATGGCCATGCTCCCCTTCTGCGGCTATCACATGGGCGATTATTTCAGGCATTGGCTCAATATGGGGAAGAAAATAGCCGCTCCCCCAAAGATATTCTCAGTCAACTGGTTCAGGATGAACGACAAAGGGGAGTTCCTATGGCCGGGCTTCGGGGAAAACATTCGCGTGCTAAAGTGGATACTGGACCGGGTACACGACCGGGTTGACACCAGAGAAACACCTCTGGGACGTGTCCCGCACTTAAAGGACCTTGACATGCGAGGACTGGACATCCCAGAAGCACAACTTGAGCAATTAGTTGAGATCAACCCGCAAGACTGGCGGCAGGAGGTTGAGGATATAGAGAAGTTATTGAAGGAATTCGGCGACCGCTTGCCACAGGAGATGTGGGAAGAGTTCAATACAATGAAGGCGAAGCTTGGCTAGGTTCCGCTACAACGGAACATCTCGCATAACACATCAGGGAATATTGAGGTATGGGCCCGGAAGAGGATAAGGGGGTTGATTCAAAGGCGGCAGGCGGCCTGGGGTTCTATGAAAAAATCCTCACGCTGTTAGACCTCATAAAGTTCCCGCACACTATATTTTCGGTACCCTTCGCCGTGATGAGCGCCTTCCTGGCCGCCGACGGCATGCCCACCCTGAAGCAACTCGTTCTGATACTGGCGGCACTGGTGATGGCCAGAAGCTGCGCCATGGGCTTCAACAGGCTTGCAGACTTCCAATATGACGCCACCAACCCCAGGACCAGGAAGTGGACCGTCATGCAGATGGAACTGGGCCGCTCGACGCTGTGGGCCTTCACGCTGAGCTGCGCCCTGTTGTTCGTGGTCTTTGCGGCGGCGCTCAACACCCTGACGCTATACCTCTCTCCCGTTGCCCTGGCCGTGGTAATGTTGTATTCATACACGAAGCGGCTGAGCAGCGCCTCTCACTTTATTCTGGGTCTCGCGCTGGCGCTCGCGCCGCTGGGGGCCTGGGTGGCCATAAGGGCCAGCTTTGACGTCGCCCCCTGCCTGCTGGCGGCGGCGGTGCTGCTTTGGACGGCGGGTTTTGACGTAATCTACTCCTGCCAGGACGTGGAACACGACACACGGGTGGGACTGCATTCTATACCAAAAATGCTCGGCATACGTAACGCACTGAGGGTCTCGCTAACGTTGCACGTACTCATGGTGGTGATACTGCTGCTGCTGACGAGATACGCAGACCTCGGCAACGTCTACCTGCTGGGGGTATTCATCACTGCCGCGCTACTCTTCTACGAGCACACCCTGGTGAGGCCGGACGACCTCTCCAGGGTCAACGTGGCCTTCTTCACCGTAAACGGCCTTATCAGCATGGCCCTGATGGCCTTCACGCTGATAGACATATTTATTTCCTGAAGAAACCGCTCAGGACCCAGAAGAGGGAGGAAAACAGGACGCTATAAGAGGATGCAGGAGGCAAGCGGGAAGTATAGTCTGAAGTCTTGTCTTTCCAACAGGATGTCTCCGGGAAGGCTGCCGATAAAAGGAATTTTCCCCCCTACAAGCAGAACGAATCCCAGCAGCAGAAAAAACATCCCCGTGAATATGAAAGCCTTTGCGAGGTTACTGAACTCCATCGAAATTAGCTTATTCTTAGCTTCTTTGCGGGCCGTTCTTGCGCCACATCTTGCCCTTACGCCGTCCCATAAGCAGGTGGCTTGGTGTCTTTCTCTACCACGGTAAAGCTCTCTCCAAGATAGCACTCAATGGCCATCGGGTCATTGACAATCTCAGCGGTGGAGCCACGCGTTATCACCACACCTTCGTTGAGGATGTAGGAATGGTCGGTGATGGAAAGCGCCTCCCTCACGTTGTGGTCGGTGATAAGAATGCCTATGCCCCTGCTTCTGAGTTCAAGCACCATGGCCTGCAACTCAGCCACCGCAATGGGGTCTATACCGGAAAAAGGTTCGTCGAGCATGATAAGCGCCGGGTCGGTGGCAAGGCATCGCGCCACCTCCAGACGCCTCTTCTCGCCACCGGATAAGGTAAACGCCTTTTTCTTGGCAAGGTAGCCCAGCCCAAAGTCGGCCATCAGCCGGTTGGTCCTATCTCGCCTCTGTGCCCTGCTGAGTTTTCTGGCCTCGAGGATGGCAAGGATGTTTTCTTCTATCGTCAGCCTCTGGAACACGGACGGTTCCTGACACAGATATCCGAGCCCCATCCTTGCGCGCTTATGTATCGGAAGCTTGGTTATGTCTTTGCCTTTGAACACTATCCTCCCACTGTCGGGGGTGTTTATACCTATTATGCAGCTGAATCCGGTACTCTTCCCCGCCCCGTTGTGGCCCAAGAGACCCACAACCTGGCCGCTGTCGACCTCAAGATCAAGCGAGTTCAACACCACCCTCTTGCCGTAACTCTTCGTTAACCCTATGACACTGAGCAGCTTCACCGTATCATCCTGACGCCACTAAGAGGCCAGAAGACAAAAAATGCCTTGCCCACAATATCGTCCTCGTCAACAAACTTCCACACCCTGCTGTCCTTGCTGTTTATACTGTTATCCCCCAAAACAAAATATTCATTCTCGCCTATCTTAACCGGTTCGGAAACAGCCCAACGTCCCGACGTCAGGTCGGAGTTATAGTATATGTCTCTAAAAATCTCAATACCGTCAAACATGCACGTAATGTCTTTACCGCCTATTTTTATTCCACTATTAGAAACCTCCCCACCATAATCGGGAGTTCCGGAGGCGTAATCATAGGACAATACCTGTTCACCGTCAAGGATAAGCCACAGAACACCGTCCGCGTGGGAAAACTCCAGTTCATGCCCGCGCCCCGGCTCCAGATACGCATCCGTCTCGGTCAGCACCTTTCCTGAACGTTTCAGGCTGCATCTCTCCGCCGAGCCGCTTTCCGGGATGCAGGCCTCAAAGATGTCACCGCCCCTCTCTATCGCGAGAACGACGCCCCCCGCACCCCTCGCTACGGTTGCCCGTAGCCTCAGTCTCAGATCCCCTACCGCGTTCGCGCCCGCCGCGTTATTGTACGCGTAGTTGTCTATTATCCTCCTGGCGAAGCTGGCAAAGGAGGAACCGGCTTCCTTCCCTACGGTATCCAGGTAAAGGCTGCTCTCGTCATTCCGCCAGTACTGCCGGTCAAAGTTCCACGCGGGGGCAGCTTGCTCCTTTGCGCGATAGCCATTATTATACACGGGCACCCACATATCTTCCTGTGTCCCGGACGGTTTCTTCGCAACCTTTCCATTTATGAATATGTCACCGTTCTTTATCTGGAGTTCTTCTCCGGACAGCCCGACCAGACGTTTGATATAATTCTTTCGTTTGGGTTTGAGCCGTGAGGAGCCGCACTTCTTACATTTCATCCCGTCAAGCCATTTTACTTCAAACATGACGTATCCGCAGTCCTTGCACGTAACATCCGCAAACGGATACTTAAAAACCATTATGTCCCATCTCCCGGGTTCTTTTATGTCATAGATAAACTTGCTCACAAATATCCTGTTGCCGCCGTGTGGCCCGTTCTTGCGCACGTTGACCTGGAACATGCAGTTCGGGCACGTCGCCCATGAGCCGTGGTGGTCCCTGGTAAAGTTCCAACCGCAGTTTGGACATTCAACGTGTTTATGTACACCCAGGAGGGCCGGAGCCATTGACCCGGTGGGTATCTTAAACGCCTCCACCACAAAATAACGTATACCTAACGCGATGACGACCGATATGAGGACCCACTGGACGTTCTCTCTTATGACGTGAAAGCGGGTCTTTTCATGGTGCTCTCCGTCCGTCTCCCGGAACCAGCCCAGAGCCCTTATCAATACGCCCGTCTTGTCTTTATTCATTACTAGTGGTACCCATCACCGAAAGGAATGCCTCCTGAGGTATCTCCACGCTGCCAACGCTCTTCATCCGCTTTTTCCCGGCCTTTTGTTTTTCCAGCAGTTTTCTCTTCCTGGTGACGTCACCGCCATAGCACTTTGCGGTCACGTTCTTCCTGAGGGCCTTGATACTCTCGCGGGCAATCACCCTGGAACCTATGGCGGCCTGTATGGCAATCTCAAACATATGTCGTGGTATCTCTTTCCTCAGTTTTTTCACCGATTTTCTACCCCTGCTGTACGCGTCGTCCCTGTGCACTATAGAAGACAGGGCATCTACCGTCTTTCCACCGATGAATATGTCCAGTTTTACCAGGTCGGCCCGTTTATAGCCGATAAACGTGTAGTCAAGTGTCCCGTAGCCCCTGGTGGCGGATTTCAGCCTGTCGTAGAAGTCAAATATCATCTCCGCCAAGGGAAGCTCGTAGCTTAGTATCACGCGCTTCTGGCTGAGATATTCCGTCTCCTTGTATTTGCCCCTGCGCTCTTCGGCCAGTTGCATGACAGCGCCCATGTATTCAGCGGGGAATATAATCTTAATGTCCACGACCGGCTCGCGGAATTCCTCTATCTCATTTACGGGCGGCACCTTATCCGGGTTGTCTATAATCAACGTGTCACCTGTCCTGGTAAGGATTTCGTACGTTACACTGGGCGCGGTCTGTATGAGGTTAACGTTGCTCTCCCTCTCCAATCTCTCCTGCACAATCTCCATGTGCAGCAGGCCCAGGAAGCCGCAGCGGAAGCCAAAGCCCAGGGCGGGCGACTGTTCAGGCTCAAAGGTAAACGAAGAATCATTGAGCGCCAGCTTCTCCAGGGCAGCCCTCAGTGGAACCAGGTCGGTGTCCATAGTCGGATACAGGCCACAGTACACCATAGGCAGCGGCCTCTGGTAGCCGGGCAGAGGCTTGGCGGCCCTTACCTTGAAGTACGTTACCGTATCACCCACCTCCACGTCCTGTATCGTCTTTATGTTGGCCACAAAATAACCCACCTCACCCGTTCCAAGCATCTTGACGGCGGCCATAGAGGGACGGAATACGCCCACTTCAGTGACCTCAAACGTTCGCCTGGTCTTCATCATGTATATCTTGTCACCGGGCTTTATAGAGCCGTCAACTATCCGAACGTATACTATCACGCCGCGATAATCGTCGTAGACCGAATCAAATATGAGCGCCCTCAGGGGTGCGGCGCCGTCGCCCTGGGGCGGAGGTATCCTGTCAATGACGGCATCCAGAACGTCTTCCACGCCCAGGCCCGTCTTCGCGCTGACACGTATCACCTCACCGGACAATACGCCCAGCGTATGCTCCATCTCCTCAATCACCTCGTCCGGACGTGCCTGTTGCAGATCAACCTTGTTTATGACTGGAACTATCTCCAGGTTATGGTCCAGCGCCAGAAAGGCATTCGCCACGGTCTGGGCCTCCACCCCCTGAGAGGCGTCAACCAGCAGCAGCACACCCTCACACGCGGCAAGGCTCCGGCTAACCTCATAACTGAAATCCACGTGACCGGGCGTGTCTATCAGGTTCAATATGTACTCCTTGCCGTCCCTGGTATAGGCAAGGATCACGGCGCTGGCCTTTATCGTGATGCCCCTCTCGCGTTCCAGGTCCATATTGTCAAGTACCTGCTCCTTCAACTCCCTCGAGCTCAAGGTCCTGGTGTGCTCCAGCAGCCTGTCCGCCAGGGTACTCTTCCCGTGGTCTATGTG
>JAUVQR010000157.1 GCA_030598065.1 Planctomycetota bacterium
AAAGCGGATAAGGAGGGTCAAGTTTATCCAGGAGAATAATCGCAGGCTTAGGATTTTACACAAGGAGGAATGCCAGGCGCTCATTGAGGCTTGTAGTCCTCATCTCAAGCCTATAGTTGTTACTGCTCTTAATACGGGTATGAGGCGGGGTGAAATCTTGGGCCTTAGATGGGAACAAGCAGACCTCAAGCACGGTTTTATCCTCTTGGACATAACTAAAAACGGGGAGCGTAGGGAAATACCCATCAACGCTACCTTGAGGGCGACACTTGAGGCAATACCTCATGGCATAGAGAGCAAGTATGTCTTTGTGGATAGGAACGGCAATCCGTTCAAGGATGTGAAGAGGTCTTTCCGCACTGCCTGTCGAAGGGTAGGAATCAGCGATTTCCGATTCCATGACCTGAGACATACATTTGCGTCTCACCTAGTAATGGGAGGAGTGGACATAACAACGGTCAAGGAGCTATTAGGTCATAAGACTCTTACTATGACCCTGAGATATGCACACTTAGCCCCTAGTCATAAGGTGAATGCGGTAAAGGTTCTTGAGGAGGAATTAGGGACTACTGTTAGAGAGGATTCCTCAGATTTACTTGACACTTACATGACACTAGAACAAAAAAACTTGTTACCTGCCAGTCGTAAGTCCTTGTGAGATATGGTGGAGGATATGGGAGTCGAACCCACGACCTCTTGAATGCCATTCAAGCGCTCTCCCAGCTGAGCTAATCCCCCACCTTAGAGGATTTATGGAACAAAGGGGTGGAAATCTGTCTAGCGCAAGGCCAGTTTCCCGCCTGCCTTCAAGCATTAACTTATAATCCATATCCTGTTCGTGTGCAAGTTTTTTTATTGGAAGTGTAAGTACGTTATGATATCATGCCTTACGGCAATTTTACCACGCCGGTTAATCATGCAAAAGCGAAAGAAGGCATACAATTTCTCTGAACTTGAGCCCAAGTGGCGTGAATATTGGGAGAAGTGTGGGCTCTTTCGTATGCAGATGCAGACGGATTCCGCCGGTGAGAAATTCTACTGCCTGGTGATGTTCCCCTACCCTTCGGGTACGCTTCACGTCGGTCACGCAAGGAACTACGTCATCGGAGACGTGGTGGTGCGCTACAAGCTGATGAGGGGGTTTAACGTCCTTTCGCCGATGGGCTGGGACGCCTTTGGCCTGCCTGCCGAGAACGCGGCCATAAAGGAGAAAATACGTCCCTCCGAGTTCACGTCAAACAATATCGCCACCATGAAGAGGGAGCTCTACAGCTGGGGTACGGGTTATGACTGGACGACGGAGATAGCCGCCTGTGACCCGGAGTATTACAAGTGGACGCAGTGGATATTTATAAAACTGTACGAAAAGGGCCTTGCTTACAAGAAGAAAGCGTTTGTGAACTGGTGCCCTTCCTGCTCCACCGTGCTGGCGAACGAGCAGGTGGTGGACGGCTGCTGCGAACGCTGCGACGACGCCGTTGTACAAAAAGACCTTGAACAGTGGTTCTTCAGGATAACAGAGTACGCGCAGAGGCTGCTGGACGACCTGGAAGACCTCTCGCACTGGCCTGAGCGGGTCAAGCTGATGCAGCGCAACTGGATTGGCAGGAGCGAAGGGACCGAGGTTGAGTTCAAGGTGGAGAAAACCGGCGACCTGCTCCCCTGTTTCACCACCCGGCCCGACACCCTCTTGGGGGTGACCTTCATGGTGCTGGCCCCCGAACATCCTCTCCTTGAGACGCTGGTGGAGGAAAATCCCCACCGGGACGAGATTCTCAGGTTTGTCGAAAAGGTCAGGAACGAGGGCCTTATCGAGCGTTCTGCCGCGGACGCGCCCAAGGAAGGTATTTTTACCGGCCACTACGTCATAAACCCCGTGAATAATGAAAAGGTGCAGCTCTGGATTGCCAACTACGTGCTGATGGAGTACGGCACCGGGGCGGTTATGGCCGTGCCGGCCCACGATCAAAGGGATTTTGAGTTCGCGCGCGAGAACGACCTTCCGGTGAAGGTCGTTATACAGCCTGAGGGCGAACAACTTGACCCCGACACCATGGAAGAGGCGTTTACGGATGACGGGGTACAGGTGAATTCCGGCGAGTTTGACGAACTTCCCAACAGGGAGGCGATGGGGAAGATAACGGAACACCTGGAGCATATGAAGCTGGGGAAACGGGACGTGAGCTACAAACTCAGGGACTGGCTCATATCCAGGCAGAGATACTGGGGCGCACCGATTCCTATTATATATTGCGACAAGTGCGGCACCGTGCCCGTTCCGGAAGAGGAGCTTCCGGTTATTTTGCCTGATATCGCTGACTTCAGTTCCGCGAAGGGCAACCCGCTGGCGCAGCAAGAGGACTTTGTCAACACCAAGTGCCCGGAGTGCGGCAAAGGCGCCCGGAGAGAGACAGACACCATGGACACGTTTGTGGACTCTTCATGGTACTACCTCCGTTACCTCTCGCCGAAGGACAGCGAGAAGGCCTTTGACCCTGAAATAGTGAACAGGTGGCTGCCGGTTGACCAGTATATAGGCGGGGTGGAACACGCCATACTGCATCTGCTTTATTCCAGGTTTGTTACAAAGGTCCTGCACGACCTGGGACTTGTAGACTTCAAAGAACCCTTCAAGAATCTCTTCACACAGGGGATGATAATTAAGGGCGGCGCGAAGATGTCAAAGTCGAAGGGCAACGTGGTCAGCACCGAGGACATCATAGACAGATACGGAGCCGATACGCTGAGGCTTTACCTGCTCTTTATAGGGCCACCTGAGAAGGACGCGGAGTGGACCGACAGGGCCGTAGTGGGTGGTTTCCGCTTCCTGACGCGGCTGTGCCAGAAGGTCATGAAGCACGCAGATGACCTGGCGTCCGTGAAGAAATGGGAAGGGGACGTTACCTCACTGCCCGACGGTCCCAGGCAGATTTACAGGGCCACGAACAGGGTTATAAAGGAGGTAACCGAGGACATTGACGGGTCGTGGCATTTTAACACGGCCATTGCCGCCGTTATGGAGTTGTTCAATGAAGTGGAGAGGTTTGAGCCCGATGACCCCGTCTCCAGACAGGTCCTCCGTCACTCCCTGGAGAACATCGCGCTATTGCTATCTCCCTTTGTGCCTCACGTCTGCGAGGAGATGTGGGAGGCGCTGGGTAACGAGCCCAGCATATTCAGGCACGGATGGCCGTCTTACGACGAGGCGGCCGTTCAAAAAGAGCAGATAGAGATAGTGTTGCAGATAAACGGCAAGGTTCGCGGCAGACTTGTCGTATCGCCTGATACCGGAGAGGACGAGATAAAGGCGAGGGCCCTGGACGACCAGAAGATAAAGAACTTTCTTAACGGGAAAAAGGTGGTAAAAATCATCTCAGTGCCGCAAAAACTGGTCAACATAGTCGTGAAATGAGCATTTATAAAAACCTTGAACTTGCATGCTAAAATGGATAGAATCTCCAACGATGGGGCTGAACGGTACTCAGCAGGGCCTAAAGACTATTTTCCATGCGCAAGACTTCAGCTATAATTAAGAGACGGCAATCATCGTGTCCCATAGAGCTTCTTACTGTAGAGGTGGAGAAATGAGATTCAGCGTAGCGTTCTTGATGTGCCTTGCGGGCATCTTTATACTGGGGTGTGGAACGATGAACAAGATCAATCCCTTCGGTCCCGGTAAAGATGAAGAGCGTGCCACCTATGATGCGACGGGGCAGAGGGTCGGAGGTAAACCGTCCGGAGGCCCGGAGAGACCCGAAGCGGCCTTGAGCCGTCCGGAGTCCATTGAAGAGGCGGTAGTGGTTACGCCGACGGAGGAAGTCCTCGTTGAAAGGGACATTACCACCGTAGAAGAGGTCCCGCTGTTTACCATTGTGTATTATGCGAGAGGGCCGGTGGGTCAGGACCGGGGAGCTGTCGTTGATAAGTCTAAATCCATCGTATACAAGAAGGCCAAGAAGGCCCACGGCCGCCATAAGATTGAGACGGGTTCATACGCGTCTTATTACCAGTTGGTCCGCAAGAGGGTGCTGTCACACTGGAATTTCCTGTACAGCGACGTACAGGGGATAAGCTATAAGACCTACGAAAACTCTCCTATAATAATCGATGCCGCAATCGCCCCCAGTGGGGTGATCGGCAATGTACATATTGTTGACACCGCGGGGAATTCGGTGTTAGCGGCCCTCGCCAAGGGGGCTGTCGAGACGGCGCTGATTGACAAATTCCCCCCCCAGATAAAGGCCGATTTTGTTAGCCTGAGGTTTGAGTTCTATTTTGAATAGTAGAGCGGTTTGGTAGACTCACGGTTATACAATGGACTTTCTGCGCTTTAAGCAATCGTTCCAGGGTAACAAGCTTCTGCCTGTATACGCGGTTTATGGGGAAGAAGAGTTGTTCGTCCACGAGGCGGTGTCGTTGATAAGGTCTCGT
>JAUVQR010000299.1 GCA_030598065.1 Planctomycetota bacterium
AGGATGGCTGCTGCCACGGTCAGTCCGGCCAGGGCGGTGGATATCATACCGGTGGATATTCCGCCCAGGATTACCGTCGCGGGGCCTGTAACGGCCTGGCTCGCTATCTCTCTGGTGGGCGGGTACGCGTCCGAGGTGTAGTATTCGGTGATTCGGCCGATCAAGACGCCGGCAATCAGACCGGACGCGATAGAACCCCAGAGACCCATATGATGGGGCATCAGCAGATATATTAACACCCCGGAGAAGACGAGAATAAGGGCTGAACTCAGGTTTATTCCCTTACCGAATGCCTCAAGAAGCGCCTTCTGGTCGGCGCCTTCTTTAATCTTTATCGCCCTGAAACCTATTATGGATAGGATAACTCCCATACCGGCCAGCGACATGGGCAGCACTACGGCCTTTATGCCGAGTCCCGCCGTCACGCCAAGGGCGTTTGAGGCGAGGATTGAACCGTAGTATGATTCGTAAAGGTCTGCACCCATACCGGCAACGTCACCGACGTTGTCTCCAACGTTGTCTGCTATGGTCGCAGGATTTCTCGGGTCATCCTCAGGTATGTTCACCTCTAGCTTTCCCACCAGGTCGGCCCCTACGTCGGCGGCCTTTGTGAATATACCGCCGCCGACCCTGGCAAAGAGCGCCTGGAAGCTCGCCCCCATGCCAAAACAGAGCATGCTCAGGACGATATAGTCCAACGACAGGTTTGTAAAGTGGGTGAGGGCGAAAAACCATACTGAGAGGTCCATCAGCGCCAGGCCTACCACCACCAGCCCCATCACGGCTCCGGCGCCAAGCGCCACTTGGAGCCCCTTGTCGAGGGACTGCTTGGCCGCGGCGGCGGTGCGCGAGCTGGCTTTAGTTGCTATATTCATGCCCAGGAATCCGGCCAGACCCGACAAGAATCCCGCGGTGAGGAAGCCGAATGGCGCGAGTTCAGACTGTATCTTTAAAACGAACGACAACAGGAACAATATAACCGCGATGATTACAAAAAAGATGCCTACCACCTTGTACTGCTGACGAAGATAGACAAAGGCGCCTTCCCTCACGTGGTCGGCAATCTCTACCGACAGTCTGTCGCCTGGGTCTGCGCTGGTAACTTCTTTGTAGAACTTGGCTGCGTACAGCAGTCCCAGTACCGCCCCAATCGGAGCAAGATACCATAGCATAGGCACTCCGTCTACGCCGCCTCGTGGCTGTGCCTCGCCGCCATACGCGACGCCGAAGATGTTTGCTCCTGCCAGCGCTAAGATAAGTATCAGAAAGCTCTTAGACGATTGCATCTCAGTTGTTTCCTCTCGTTGATAACCCTTGATGCCCTCTGATTATACAGGGGTCTTGCAAATTTACAGAAAAAATGCGATAAACTGTTGCTTTTTAGGTCATTCTCTGCTTTATTACCTGATAATTCGGGTAGGTATCTGAAAAACAAAGAATCAGGATTTAAGCAGAATTCTAGTAGGAAGTCAATACTAGAAGTCAACTCCAATATGAAAGAGGAGGGTGGTTCTAGGGATGAAGCACTTTCGATTTATTATTCCGAAATATCCTTACTTTAACATTTACTCCAGAATAAAAATGCCGCCAAGAGGGGCCGTTAGTGTGGCTACCGCGGTAGCCGAGACCGGCCGTTACACGGTGGAAATCATAGATGAAAACAACTTCACAGGCAGTTTAGACCACCAGGACACTCAAAGAGAAAAGCCCGCCGATTACGTGGGTATATATGGGGGACTTACCTCCACCGCGTTAAGGGTGTACGAGGTCGCCTCTTATTACCGGTCAATCGGAATCCCCACCATGGCCGGCGGCAACCACATCAACGCCATGACAGAGGAGGCCCTGTCTTCCGGAGTTGATGTAGTGGTCAACGGCGAGGGGGAATTTGCGGTACCGGAGGTGCTGGATGCCCTGTCTAACGGCGGCGACGTTGACACGATTCCGGGCCTCACCGTTATGAAGCACGGGCAACCCTTCAGAACGCCGTTCAGGCCACCCATAAGTGACCTTGAGACCGTACCCATACCGGATATGAGCCTAATACGTGACCTCCAGGTCCCCAGACAGTTTGTCCCGCTCGGCAGGACAAGGGG
>JAUVQR010000057.1 GCA_030598065.1 Planctomycetota bacterium
AATGAGTGGAAGGGCCAGGTCAACCTTATCCTTACAACCGGCGGGACCGGCGTCGCGCCCAGAGACGTTACCCCGGAGGCGACCCGTGCCGTGCTAGACAGGGAACTACCGGGTTACCCCGAGGCCATGCGCATGGAGAGCCTGCGCATAACGCCCAGGGCCATGGGCACACGGGCCGTTGCGGGCGTGGCGGGCCAATGCCTTATAGTGAACCTGCCCGGCAGCCCGAAGGCCGTTGAGGAATGTCTACGGGTCATACTGCCCGTCATCCCACACACCATCGCCGTCATACAGGGCAACGTGGACGAGTGCGCAAGAAAATAGGAAAGGCACTGAGCTTTCAGCAGATAATCCTCAGGCTACAGCACTACTGGGCCGAGCGGGGCTGCCTGCTGATGCAGCCCTATGACATCGAGGTCGGCGCCGGCACCTTCAACCCGGCTACTTTTTTGAGATGCCTGGGGCCGGAGCCCTGGAGGGCGGCCTACGTCGAGCAGGCCCGCAGACCGGCCGACGGACGCTACGGCGACAACCCCAACCGGCTGCAACACTACTACCAGTTCCAGGTCATACTAAAACCCGCGCCCGACGACTCACAGCAGATATACCTTGACAGTCTCAGCGACCTTGGCATAGACCTTGTAAACCATGACGTGCGGTTCGTTGAGGACGACTGGGAGTCTCCCACGCTGGGCGCAACGGGTCTCGGCTGGGAGGTGTGGCTAGACGGGCTTGAGATAACTCAGTTCACGTACTTCCAGCAGGCAGGCGGTGTCGAACTGGAACCAACTTCGATCGAACTCACTTACGGGCTTGAGAGAATAGCCATGTTCATACAGAAAAAGGAGTCGGTCTACGACCTGATATGGTCGGACGGGCATACCTACAGGGACGTGCACCACCAGGACGAGGTAGAGTTTTCGGCCTACAACTTTGAAGAGGCCGACGTCCACATGCACCTGAAGCTGTTCGACACATATGAACAAGAGGCCAAGAAACTACTGGAGAAGGACCTTGTCCTGCCCGCCTACGACTACGTGCTCAAGTGCTCCCACACGTTCAACGTCCTCGACGCCAGAAAGGCCATCGGAGTCGCTCAGCGCACCCGCTACATCGGCCGCGTCAGGGCACTCGCCAGACGCTGCGCGGAGGGGTATTTGAAACTGCGGGAGGAACAGGGCTGGCCGCTGCTGAAGAAGTAGGTAGGAGAAGCCCTGCGGCACCCGGTGTTGTAGTTGCCCCATTCATGGGGCCTTCTTTTAATACAAGCTCGATAAATCGAGCAACTACATGCGAACGAAGATAGACCTCGGCCTAGAACCTGCGGCAGAGGGCGTCGCGTATAGATCTGAAGAGCTTGGTATCCGTACCCTCTCCCTTGACCATCAGCGTGTGTCTTGAATACACACCCCTGAATACCTGCCTCGACACAACATAGTTCTTCTTCAGGTCTATCCTGCTAGCGCCGCTACGTTTGAATAGCGGCTTCACCACCGCGACCGTCATGATATTCGGGAATTTTTCCAGCTTCTTCCTGACTTCCTTGACCAGTTTAGCCGACAGGTCGGCGCTGGCGACCTCCTGGTTGTAGATAACTATCACTCCCTTGCGGTAGTGCGGGATTTGTTGAGACTTGTTGTCGACGGCGCGCTTTATCCTGTTGATTTCAGACAGCTTACGACCGGCACCTTCGGGAGACTGCAGGTATGTCACCTCAAAAAACACCTTGTCCCTGTTGATTCGCACTATCAGGTCCGGGTTTGTGTCGGTTGCTTTAGGGTAGGAGAATTCAACGTAGTGGCCGGCGCCTTTAAGGCGTGACGCGACGTCCACCTCGGCCCAGGCCCCCGGCTCGCCGTGCCTGAGCAACCGCTCCATTACGTGCTTGAAATTCCTTAGCCCCTGCACCCGGTCCAGCCGGTCGGCAATTTCCTGGGCAAACATGTTTCCCAGACTGCTCTCTTCAGGCACGTCAACGCCGAGCGCGTAGTTCAGGACCAGATACCCAAGCTTCTTTGACGCCTTTACCTGTGAACTCACATTCCTTCCCCAAAAAAGACTCTTATGCGCTCACAAGAGATACTAACCACATACATCAACAGCGTTCGCGATTTCCTGCGAAGTTCTTTTAGAAACCCCGGCGCCCGCGCCGCCCCCGCCGCAACGCAACTCCCTCAGTCTGCAGCTAACCGTCTCCAGGGATTTTTTATCAAGGGTCTTTGCGGTGTCGAGGGTGTCCAGGGCCAGCGCTGCCACGTGCCATGCATCTGACAACAGCGTCCGCTGCCTCTCCGTAAAGGCCACCGGCACGGCGTGGCGATGTCTTTCATATCCTCTATAAAAGTCATGTATTCACCGACAAGGGCATTCTCCAGCAATTCAAGACCTCTGCCGTCAATCGCCGATATCAGACAGGCCGGACGCTCCAACACGGTGTCCAGCACGGTGCCGTCAAGTCTGACCCCAAGGTCTATCTTGTTTATAACAGGTATTATCTTTTTCATGTCGACATCGCCGTCTTGACGCAGAGCCTCCACCCAATCCCACTCTTGCCCCGTAATCCCCCTGGTGCCGTCGAACACCAGAAGAACCCTGTCAGCGCACCTGTGCTGTTCCAATGCCCACTCAACGCCCTTTTTTTCAACGTACTGGTCTGCCTCCCTCAGCCCTGCGGCGTCGACCAGTTCGAAGGGCACTCCACGGATTGACAGGTATTCGTTGATATAGTCCCTGGTGGTGCCGGGCAGATGGTGCACTATTGAGCGTTGTGTCTTCAGGAGGGTGTTGAACAGGGTCGATTTCCCTACGTTGGGGGCTCCGGCTATGGAGACCCTCTGCGGCGAGGTCAGCGCCAGCCCGAACGAGCTTGAATCCAACAGTTCTTCAAGCCCGCTGACAAGCAGCGCCAGCTTCTTAGAGACGTTCTTCCTGGTGCGGTCGGTCAAAACGCCGTCCCCGGTTCTACCGGACAAAAGACGGCAATCGGTCTCCAGCTTCGATAAGCGTCCTGACAGCAGCCCGCTCTGCTGGGCCACCAGCACCCAGACGGACAGCCTGGTCTTTGCGTGGATAACAGCCCTGAGGGCCTCTGCCTGGAGAGAATCCATCCTGTTGTTCTCGCGGCCCCTTACAAGGAACTCCGCCCAGGTCGCTTCCCTGGCGCCTGCGCCGGTCACCGCGTTCAGCGTATTTCTGACCGCCCTGGGCCCACCGTGACAACTTATCTCTACAAGGTCTTCTCCCGTAAGACTGTCTTCGGCCCGCCAGACACACACTATAGCCTCGTCAATCACCCCGGAAGAGCCGCCGCCCGGCAAAGACACGACGCCATAAAACAGGTCACCGCTTGAGGCGCCCAGTAGATTCTTTTCTCCTCTCTTGCGCCTGAAGACCCTGCCTGCGGCATCAAGGGCGCCGGGGCCCGTGACCTGAATCACACCAATGCCACCTTCAGCGAGCGGCGTAGTTATGGCGGCGATGGTGTCATTTTTGTTGCTGCGCCCCTTCATCCTCACCCCTAATCACTCCCCTCGCTCCATTAATAACGCCTTCGGATGTCTCCTTGAGGGTCTTGAGCCCGCCCCGGATGTCTTCAAGCTTTACACCTTCGACCTTCTCCCTGGCGCTGCCCACACCGTTCTTTATGCCTTGAGGTATGAGAACGGCCATAAACCTGGCCCCTCTTGCAAAGGTCGGCACAATCTTTGATGACTCCGCCAGCTGTTTCACGTCGCCGCTGCTGTAGTCTACCAGGGCCACTGCAATCAGGCCGCAGACAAGTGCCGCCTCAAAAAGCCCAAGGAACAGGCCCAGTATCCTGCCCTTCGTGCCCGGCTTCAGGTGGAGGAGCCTCTTTATCAGTAGCCCCAGCCCGTAGCTCAAAATAAACACTACGGCAAACACCAAGGAGTACGCAACCGTATTCGCAGAGGCTTCGCCATGCCCCCCGGCAAAAGGCCCGGCTACCACGCCGTAAAGTAGCAATGCGACAAAATACGACAGTACCAGGCAAAAGATACCGTACAGCTGCCACATAAACCCGCTCCAGAAACCAAGCGCCGCCGCGCCGCACAAGACGGCGATAAAGACAATGTCCAGCCAGGTCATCACGCGCCTCTTCCAGTCTATTTAAAGATACCCTTGAATATACGTTCTATGTCTTTAAGCCCCTGTTTGCCATCCAGCACCGTGTCCAGCAGGCGCCCAAAGTCGAGCTTGACCTTGGGTTTAGCCATTGTGCCCCTGATAGTGAGTCCTATCTTGGTATCGCCCGACGTCGAGACGGGAGCTTCTTGAGGGGTTTTTCTGGACACTACAGCCGGCACAAATACGGTGGCATCGTAATCTATGTTCTGGTCAAAGTCCATCCAGCCCGCTATTTCAATGTCAAAGGGGCTCCCCTTTACCATGAAGCTCTCGGACTTCGGGGTGTATACCTTTTCGTCCTTTACCTCAAAATCCGTTGTAAGTGAGTCTATCTTATATACCATGCCCTTCGACCCGAAGCGGCCCAGCAGGGAGTCGAGGGTCTCTATGCCGCTTATCTTGCCCTTTTTCATTCCCAGTGTCCCGTGGGCCTTGAGGGTCTTTTTAAATGTCTCGTCCCAATGTATCCCGTCTGCCTCGAACCTTTCAACATGCACCGTTACAATCCCGCTGAATTCCCCTTTGCTCAATTTGTGGGATACCTGCACGTCCTTCGCGTCCATTTTGGCCACTACATGCGGGCTCTCAGACCCCTCAACAATTAGGTCCGCATCAAGCGTGACGTCTACAGGGCCGCCGTTGACGTCCATACCTAACGTAGAGCTCAGATGATTGTCCGTAAGCGTCACAGGCCTTGCGATAATCTTTGATACCGTGTAGTTCTCATAAACAGCCCTGTCAACCTCCACCGTGCCGCTGGCGACGAGGTCTTTATAGAACGGCTGGCCAATGGGACCGCTTATGTCCAGGTTAACGGTACAGACCCCGGCAAGCTGGAGAGAAGGAGGCAACTTGTAAAAACGGTGCACCTCGTCAATCTGGCAGGCCACGTTAAGAGAGCCCTTGAGCCTCCTGTCGTCTCCAAGCGTCAACAGGCCGTCTTCCAGCCTTAACATAACGAGACCTGAGACGAGGTCGGCATTTTTTACGCGCACTAAATTCTCATGGTGATCATACTCCATGTCCAAATCTACTGAGACGTTGGGGTCGTTGTACCGGAACGACTTGACGTCAAGGTCCAGATCCTTTACCGCGCACGTGCCTTTTACGTTCATTACGTCTCCGACGCTGCCCACAAACTCCAGGTCACCGGTAAAGTCCCCGTCCGCCTTTATCTGGCCGACGGAAGCGTACCTGTTAGCCGCTCTTAGCAGCAATTCATCAAAAGGCATGGCCATGTGAAGCTTTACGTCTACGGTACCGTCAATTTGCAGCGTACCCGTCAGGTCAAGGTCCGCATTATCGCTATCGAACGTGAGCGTCTTGATATCGGCAACGCCCTCCTGATGGTCTACCTCGACGTGATGCGACAGCTCGACCGTGGACGATTTGAATGGTCTTTTCATGAAGGGCTTGATATCCAGGTACAGGGATGCGACCGTAGTACGCCCCTTCAAACGCAGTACCCCTTTGGATTGGGCAACCGCGGATGTCTCCGAATCTATGATACCTTTGATTTCCACATCTTCAGGCAGCGCCAATATCGCCCCCAGCCTTGTGATGGTCTTCTGCAGGTCGGCCTTGATACGGGCGGTAATGACCTCCTCGCCGGGTGTGAACGCCCTTCTCATATCAATATCAGCTGCGACCTCCGCAAACCCTGACTTGAAGTTCAGGTTGCCGTTGAGAGACCCAATCGCTGCAAGTTCATAGCCCTCCACCTCGCCGGATATAACGGCATGGTCCTGTCCGCCCCCCCCGATTATGTCGCACGAACCGTTAACCTTTGCCCTGGCCCCCGATTTTATGCCCGACACTACGAGGTTGAGATTCTCTACTTTGGTTGATTCGCCGCTGTACAGGTCGGTGAAGACAAAAGTGCCGTCGAGAATCTCCATCACGGTTATACTGGGTAATTTAAATCTGCGTTTTCGCCGTTTTGCCGAAGACCTCGCTTTACCCGGTTCCAATTCCGGGGCGCCGTCCAGATCGGGTCCCTTATTGCCGCTGGGCTCTCCCCTGTAAATTACCATCTCCGGATGCTTCACCACCAGCCGGTCGATAATCAACTCACCCCTCAGAATCTGCAGGATGGGAAATTTGAGTTCAATGCTTTCTGCCTTTAGGATGGGCCTCTCGCCGTCTTCTGACTGTATAAAGAGATTCGTTATCGTTACACCGCTGCGCCAGCCAAAATGCACCTCTTCGGCCTTGGCCCTGCCGCCGAACTTCTCCTCCAGTTGCTCCATAATCAAGCCCCGGACGAACAGGTTCGGATAAACCGCCATAATAATGACAAATATCAGGATTAGCCCACCAATACCCCCGCCAATTGCAATCGGTAGTAGTTTCTTCAGTCTCATCTCTTGTTCACATCCCCCAGCACTGGAATAAAATAAACATAGATATAACTTCCACAGCGGCAGTGGATTTTCTTTCCAAGCAAAATACACAGCCTTCCAACCACGTCATACTAAGACATTTGCCAAAAATATCAACTAGTCAAAAATGTCTGAGCCGCTTTCTTCAACGCCACGCGGCTCCTCTGTCTGCCCGTCTTTCATGCTGGAATCAGCGGCTGGCCCGGCAGGGGCATCCTCCTGCTTCTCACCGGATTTCTTTCCGACCCCAAATAACCTCCCCACCCCTCTAAGAATCCCTACTGGCGCGCCAAAAACCTTCTTGGGCACCGCAAGGCCGGTCCTGATGATGACTTCATTGCCCTGAAGAATCTTCTCAGCCACCAGAACGCTCTTCAACTTTGCACTGCCGGCGAACTTGATCTTGGGGTTAGACAGGTCACCCGTAATCTTGAGCGGTATGGGAGAGTCCTTAATCACCGTCCTAAACATCTTCTGGACTCCTTTATACGTCTTTCCCGACAGTAGCTCAACGGCATCGTAGTCAAGCTGTCTGTCAAACCCTATCCAGCCCGACAGGTCAAGGTCAAATGGATCCCCGTCCATGAAAAACTCGCGTGTGTATACCCTCTCGTCAACGATTTCAAAATCTGAGTCTATCAATTCAATCCGCTGTGTCACACCCGGCTTCCCAAGCTTCATGAAGACAGTGGATAGTATCTCAGTGGCAGTTATCTCTCCCTCCACCACCCTCACATGCCCCTTGGCGGTTAGAGTCTTCTGGAAGTTCTCGTCCCATTTAAGGCCCTCAACATGGGACTCATATACGTCCAACGTCACCAGACCTTTCAGGTCTCCTCCTTCCAGGGTATAGGTCCAAGGCATTTCTGTTACGTGAAACTCGCGCCCCACGTATGGACCGCCGTACGTGCCTATTGCAAGGTTCACGTCAATGAAACCGTCGACCGGGACCCCGTTAATTAGCGAGCTCACGTTGCCGCTGAGATGTCCGTCCCTGACCGTAAGCCCGTCCGTGGCAATGTCGGTGGCTTGTATGTTAATGTGCGGGCTCTCATAGGCGGCCCCGTCCATCTTTATATAGCCGCTTGCATTAAAGCCCCTCGAAAAAGACTCATCAATGGTACCCTTGAACTCCAGTGCCGCCTCCGCCATACCTTTGGGCCTGAGAAAGGGGAAAAGCGGGTAGACGTTGTAAATCCCTTCTATGTCACAGTCGAGGCTAAAGTCACCC
>JAUVQR010000034.1 GCA_030598065.1 Planctomycetota bacterium
AGCGGTATCTTCCCGGTGCTGACCGACTCCGTTCGCGCTATTTCCTTTCCACCAAGCCGCCCCGACACCTGCAGCTTAAAGCCGCCCGCGCCCGCATTGATGCTTATGTCCATAGCCTTCCTCAACGTCCTGCGGAAGGCGGCGCGTCTCTCCAGCTGTTCGGCCACCGACTCGGCGACGAGCTGCGCATCCAGTTCGGGTTTATTCACTTCCCGTATCTTTATCGTTATCTTGCGTCCCGTCAGGAGCTCCAGTTCGTCCGTCAGCTTATCTATGCCGCTGCCCTTACGGCCGATGAGCAGGCCGGGACGGGCCGTATGAAGGGTAACCCGGGCCTCTTCCCTGGTCCTTTCAATCTGCACGACCGGTATGGCGGCAAACCGGTAGTTCTTCTTTATATGTTTACGTATGTTATGGTCTTCAACCAGCAGGGAGCCAAACTCCTTCTTGCCCGCATACCAGCTCGAACGCCAGTCCTCTGTTATGGCTATTCTAAACCCTCTCGGATGGACCTTTTGGCCCATTGTGCCGTCTCCTCTCTATCGTTTTCCTTCGTCTGAAACAACGATTGTAATATGGCTGGTGCGCTTCAGCAGAGGCGCCCACATACCCCTGGGCCTGGCCCAGTGCCACTTGCGGACGGGTCCGGCGTCAACCCTTATATCACTCACGTGGAGGGCATCCATGTCCCCCTCCATGTTCTCTTCCGCATTAGCCATCGCAGACCTTAGAGTCTTGTCAATCATCCATGCGGCCCGCTTGGGGGTGACACGGAGTATCTCCAGCGCGTCGTTGACCGGTTTGCCCTTTATAAGCGCCGTTACCAGCCGGGCCTTCTGCGGAGATATCTGTACATATCTACATATGGCCTTCGCCCGCATCACCGTCTCCCGTGCACATTATCTCTTAAACTCCTTCTTCCTGACCCCGCTGTGGCCCCTGAACATGCGCGTGGGCGAAAACTCGCCCAGCCTGTGCCCGACCATGTCTTCCGAGACAAACACCTTGTTGAATATCTTGCCATTGTGCACCATGAAGGTGTGGCCTACAAATTCGGGGATAATGGTACAGGCCCTGGCCCACGTCTTTATGGGCTCCTTTGCGCCAGCACCCTTCTGCATGTTTACCTTCTTGAAAAGCTTTTCGTCTACGTACGGTCCCTTTTTTACCGAGCGACTCATGTGTTAGCAGTGCCTCACTTTTGCCTCTTGCGTACTATAAACTTGCTGCTCAGGGCCCTCTTGTTTCTGGTCTTGCCGCCCTTCGATAACACTCCGGTCGGACCGCAGGGCGGCCTTCCGCCGTGCGACCTCCCCTCGCCTCCGCCCATGGGATGAGCCACGGGGTTCATGGCAACGCCTCGCACACGAGGCCTTATGCCCATGTGCCGTTTCCTGCCGGCCTTGCCAAAGACCACGTTATCGTGGTCCGTATTCCCTATCTGCCCTATCGTAGCCCTACAGTTCACGTGTATCTTGCGAATCTCACCCGACGGCAACGCCACGTGGGCGTACGCGCCTTCTCTGGCTACAAGCCGGACCAGACTCCCGGCAGCCCTTGATAGCTGTCCTCCGCGCCCTATACTGAGCTCAACGTTGTGTATGTCCATACCCAACGGGATGCTCTTTAGCGGCATGGCGTTTCCCATCTTCGGCTCCACCTTTTCTCCCGAGACAAGGATCTCTCCCACCTTCAGCCCGTTCGGAGCCAGGATGTATCTCTTCTCTCCGTCTTTATAGTGGAGAAGCGCTATCCTTGCAGACCTGTTGGGGTCATACTCGATGGACGCCACCTTCGCAGGGACGTCAAACTTGTCCCTCTTGAAGTCTATTTTTCTGTACTGCCTCTTTGCTCTCCCGCCTATATGCCGGGCTGTCATCTTGCCCCGGCTGTTCCTGCCCCCCGTCTTCGATAAAGGCTCCAGAAGGGATTTTTCCGGCTTAGTGGAGGTTATCTCGGAAAAATCCAAAACGCTGCCATGGCGTCTGCCCGGGGACGTAGGTTTGTACTTTCTCATATTCTGTCTCTAACTCCCTAAGTCTATCGTGTTCCCCTCTTCGAGGGTCACCACGGCCTTCTTCCAGAGTTGAACCTTCGTATAACCATACTTGGTCTTCTTCGACTTGGTACGGTTGATACTGGTCCTTACCCCATCCACCTTTACTTTAAAGAGCTTCTCCACCGCCTGCTTTACCTGAATCTTGTTGGCCTTCTTGTCCACCTCGAAATGATAGGCGTTGTGCTTATCTCTATCGGCCACACTTTTTTCGGTCTGCAGGGGCCTCTTTATTATTTTGTATATGTCCAACGTGTTACTTATCCTATATTCCCAAGCTCAGCGCGGGTTATAAGCAGCCTGTTGTGCCGCAACACCTCATACGCGTTCAACTGGGTGGCCTTCATCACCTTAAGGCCCGGTATATTCCTGGCGGATTTCCATATCATATGATCACCGTCATCAGCCACTACCAGGCAACTGCCCTCTATACCGAGTGTCTTCAGCAAACTGACCATCTTCTTTGTGCTGGGCTTACTGAAGGCCAGCTCGTCCAACACCTTTACTTCTCCGTCCTGCAACTTGCCCAGCAGGGCGGAACGAAGCGCCTGTTTCTTGGCTTTCTTGGGCATCTGATACGAATAATCACGTGGCTTAGGGCCAAAGACGACGCCACCCTTGCGAAACAGAGGAGAACGCAGCGAACCCGCTCGCGCCCGGCCCGTATGCTTCTGGGCCCACGGCTTCTTGCCGGTGCCGCTTACCTCCGCCCTGGTCTTGGTAGAGGCGGTGCCTAACCTCCTGTTCGCCTCGTACATTATCACGACGTCTTTGAGGAGTACCTTGCGCACCTCGCCGCCGAACCTCGACTCTTCCAACTCGAGCTTCTCCACCTCCTTGCCCTTAGAGTCAAATACCGCCAACTCTATCACGACCCTGCCCTCGCCTTAACGCACCTTCGTATAATAACGTACCCGCCATCGGCTCCCGGTACGGCTCCCCTGACCAGAAGCAGGTTCTTTTCCTTGTCAATCTCCACTATCTCCAGGTTCTGGATGGTTATCCTGTCATGGCCCATACGTCCCGGCATCTTCTTGCCCTTCCACACCCTGCCGGGATAGGCGCTGCAACCGATGGACCCTATTGTCCTGGGTTTTTGATGGCCGTGGGTCGCGGGCGCGCCGCTGAAACCCCACCGCTTCATCGGGCCCTGGAAGCCTTTGCCCTTGCTGACGCCTATCACGTCAATCTTTTTTGTCCCTTCAAACATGTCGACCTTCAAGGCCTGACCGGCCTCAAGGGCGGGCTCGCCATCGTAACCTACCTCGCGGATAAACCTCTTCGGTGTAGTTCCCGCCTTACTCGTGTGTCCGATGTGCGCCTTCGTCGCCTTCTTTTCCTTCATGTCGTCAAAGCCCAATTGAAGGGCGCGGTAGCCGTCCCGCTCAGGGGTCTTTATCTGTAGAATGCTGCACGGCCCGGCCTCAATCACAGTCACCGGGACCCTGGTCCCATCCTCGCGAAACACCTGGGTTTTTCCCAATTTTTTTCCAAGCAAAGCATCAACCATTACGGATCCCTACCCTAAATTAAGTGTCTACACCTTTATTCTTATCTCAATACCGGCCGGCATGTTAAGCCTGTTCAACGCGTCCACCGTCTTGGCCGTCGGTTCCACTATATCTATAAGCCGTTTGTGCGTCCTTATCTCGAACTGTTCCCTGGACTTCTTATCCACATGTGGAGACCTGAGCACGGTGTACCTTTCAATGCGTGTCGGCAGCGGTATCGGCCCGGAGACCTTGGCGCCGGTTATCTTCGCCGTCTCCACTATATCGGCGGCGGATTGGTCCAAGACCTTTTGGTCGTACGCCTCCATACGTATGCGGATTTTTTGGTCAATTACCATATCTTCTTGACACTACCTCTTTCCAACGTGAAAAGATGCTATGATACTCTCTTTTTTTCTTATGTCAACATCTAAGCAATACTTGCGCAAACTTCCTTGGGAGCGGCCTTATACTGAAACGGTTCCATCACAAAGCTCCCGCGGCCGCTGGTGCAAGACCTGAGCACGGTTGTGTAACCAAACATCTCAGCCAACGGCACCAGGCCCTTAATAAGCCTAACACCGCTCCTGACGTCCAGCTCCTGTATCTCCGCCCTGCGTCCGTTAAGGTCGCCCAAAACGTCACCCAGGTAGATTTCGGGCACCGACACCTCTACTTTCATTATAGGTTCCAGCAGCACCGCACCGGCCTGCTCAAGACACTGCTTGAAGGCGCGGGAGGCCGCGGTATAAAAGGCGAGGTCCGAGGAGTCTACGGGATGGTGAGAGCCGTCCAACAAAGTGGCTTTCACGTTAATCAGGGGATAACCACCGGAGACGCCTCCTATCGCGGAATCCTTGATGGCGGACTCGACGGCCCTTATGTACGGCTTGGGTATGCTGCCGCCCTTTATCTTGTCCTCGAATATCACCGGATGCGCGTCCTTGCACGGCTCAAACAATATTACCACATGACCGTACTGGCCGTGTCCGCCCGTCTGCTGCACGAACTTCTCCTCTATCTCCACGGAGCGCGCTATGGTCTCTTTGTAAGCCACCCTCGGCGTGCCTATGTTTGCGTCTACCTTGAACTCGCTGAGCATCCGGTTCTTTAGGACCTCGAGGTGCAGTTCTCCCATACCGGACATAATAAGCTGCCCTGTCTCGGAATTCATTTGAGCAAGGAACGTGGGGTCTTCTTTCTTGAGCCTGTTCAGGGCGTAGACAAGTTTCTCCTTTTCGGCCTGTGTCTTTGGCTCAATGGCCATTGATATGACCGTCTCTGGAAACTGCATAGGCTCGAGGAGTATCTCGTCCTCCCGGTCGCACAGGGTATCGCCCGTCACCGTATCCTTCAGGCCGATTACCGCCACGATGTCTCCTGTAACGGCCTCCTCCCTCAACTCACGTTCGTTGGCGTGCATCTCGTAAATCCGGCTGACCAGTTCCGTCTTGCCCTTTCTGGGGTTATGCACCCTCTGGCCCGAACGCAGTCTGCCGGAGTAAATACGCAAATAGGTCATATCCCCGTGCTTATCCGCGTATATCTTAAAAGCAAGCGCGGCAAGCGGTTCGTCCACCGACGGCTTTCTGGTAAACGTGCCTTCTTTTTTGGAATGGGTTCCGGTTACAGGGGGAACATCAAGGGGAGAGGGAAGGTAACTACAGACGGCGTCAAGAAGTGCCTGCACGCCCTTATTCCTGAAGGCGGTACCACAGAGCACCGGAGTGAATTTCGAGGTTACGGTACCCTCACGGATGGCGTTCTTTATGTCAGCCTCCGTTATGGGCTCCTCCCTCAGGTATTTTTCCATAAACCACTCTACCTCTTCCGCAAGACCCTCTATCATTTCTTCCCTCATCTTGCCGGCCTCGGGCAGGTACTCTTCGGGGACGTCGACTATCTCATAGTTCTTCATCTGGTCTTTTTTCGAGTCAGCGTCTTTATAGAGCCACGCCTTCATCTCTACAAGGTCGATGCAGCCCTTGAAATCCTGCTCCTTGCCTATCGGCATCTGTATCGGTATCGTGTTGGCTCCCAGCTTATCTTTTATGTCCGCCACCGTGCGTAAGAAATCAGCACCAACCCTGTCGAGCTTGTTTACGAAGCATAGTCTGGGCACCCCGTATTTGTCCGCCTGCCGCCACACGGTCTCCGACTGGGCCTGTACGCCTGCGACGCCGCAGAATACGCATATGGCACCGTCCAGCACCCTGAGCGACCTCTCCACCTCTGTCGTAAAGTCGACGTGGCCGGGCGTGTCTATAACGTTTATCTGGTTGTCTCCCCAGGAACAGGAGGTGGCTGCCGCTGTAATGGTTATGCCCCGCTTTTGCTCCTCCTCCATCCAATCCATGGTGGCGGTACCCTCGTCCACATCGCCTATTTTATAGGCCCGGCCCGTGTAAAAGATTATCCTCTCGGTGAGGGTAGTCTTACCCGCGTCTATGTGGGCGGCTATGCCGATATTACGTACTTTACCAATGTCGCTTACGTCCGCTTTCTTCGTCATCAATACTCCCTACCACGTGAAGTGCGCAAAGGCCTTGTTGGCCTCCGCCATCTTATGCGTGTTCTCTCTCTTTGTGTATGCTGCGCCTTGTTTTCTGTGTCCATCCAACAACTCCTCGGCCAGCCTCCTGTACATGGCGCGGCCCTTCTTGGCCCTTGCGGCCGCAAGAATCCATCTTATGGCCAGAGACACCTGTCTCTTTCTTGCCACCTCTATGGGCACCTGGTACGTAGCTCCGCCTATGCGTCTGGAACGGACCTCAACCAGGGGCCGCACGTTATGTATGGCCGCTTCGAGTACCTCGACGGGCTCCTTGTCGGTAACCTTTTCGCTTATATACGCCATGGCAGCGTAGAATATCCTGTCTGCCGTACTCTTTTTCCCCTTACGCATCAGGCAGTTTATGAACTTCGATACCAGTTTGCTGTCGTACTTCACGTCAGGCCTTAGATAGACCTCCGTGCTCTTGTATTCAAGCCCCATAAAGAGCCTCCCTATTTAGGACTTTTTGTGCCATATTTGGAACGTCCCCGTTTTCTTCCGGTCACACCGGCGGTATCCTGTGTGCCACGAACTATGTGATACTTAATTCCAGGCAGGTCCCTGACCCTTCCGCCCCTAACCAGAACGATTGAGTGCTCCTGCAGATTGTGCCCCTCTCCGGGGATATAGGCGGAAATCTCTTTTCCGTTGGAGAGTCTTACCCTGGCCACCTTTCTCAGTGCAGAGTTGGGTTTTTTCGGCGTACGCGTCATGACCTGCAGACAGACGCCTTTCTTATGGGGGCTGGCCTCAAGGTCCGGACTCTTACTCTTCTTCCCTGCCTTCTTTCTTCCCTTCTTAACCAGTTGGTTTATTGTAGGCGTCATGAAATGTACCCTCTCCGCTCACCAGTGGCAGCTTTCAAATCAGCTCCTTTGTCTTTTCCAATTCCACCCTTGTCACGTCAAGCGTGGCCAGTTTCTTAAACCCCGTGCCCGCCGGGACCAGATGACCAAGGATTACGTTCTCCTTCAGGCCTAACAACGGGTCTCTCTGCCCCTTAAGGGCCGCAAGCGTCAAGACCTTGGTGGTTTCCTGAAAACTGGCTGCCGATATAAAGCTATCGGACTGCAACGATGCCTTGGTGATGCCCATAAGCATCGGCTTTGCCGTAACCGGCTTACCCTTGGTCTCCTTGACCCGCGTGTTTTCATCTCTGAACCTATGCTTCTCTATCACAATGCCCGGCAGCAGGTCGGTGTCACCGGGGTCCTCCACGGTTACCTTGCGAAGCATCTGCGCTATGATTATCTCTATATGCTTGTCGTCTATGGGCACGTTCTGTGAACGGTAGACGTTCTGGACCTCCCTGAGCATGTACTGCTGCAGTTCCTCTTCCCCGCATATCCGCAGTATGTCGTGGAGCACCAACGGCCCTTCAACAAGGGGGTCCCCGGCCCTTACCCGGTCGCCTCTGTGTACCTTCAGGTGCTTACCTCTGGGCACGAGATGCTCCCTCTGGAGTCCCGAGACCTCGTCCTTGACGATGATGGTCCTCTTACCGCGCTTCTTTTCGCCCAGCTCCACCACGCCGTCAATCTCACTGATAACGGCAGGGTCTTTTGGCTTCCTGGCCTCGAAAATCTCGGTAACACGCGGCAGGCCACCCGTAATATCCTCGGTACGCGAAATCTCGCGCGGTGTTTTTGCCAGCAGGTCTCCGGTAACGACGGAATCGCCTTCCGTCACCTCGATGTAGGCCTTCTCCGGTATGGGATAGGCGCTGAGAATCTTCCCCTTTTTGTCTTCTATGATAATCTGCGGGTGCAGGTCCCCTTTATGCTCTATAATGACCTTCCTCTTGACGCCCGTCGCGGTCTCTATCTCGGTGCGTACGGTCTTGTCTTCCACAAGGTCCTCAAAGCGGATATTTCCGGTAAACTCGGCCAGTATCGGCGTCATGTGGGGGTCCCACCTTGCAAGGACCTGTTGGGAAGATGCCTTCTTGCCCTCTTCCAGCAGGATTGACGCACCCAGGGGGATTACATATTTGTCAATCTGCCTGCCCTTGTCATCGACAAGCAACAGCTCACCGTTTGACACCAGTGAGGCTATCTGCCCCTGAGGACTCCTGACCACCTTCAGATTCTCGCCGAATTGAACCAACCCCGACCGCTTGGCCACTATCTCAGACTCCCCGACAGAGCGGGCGGCCGTACCGCCTATGTGGAACGTCCGCATGGTGAGCTGCGTACCCGGCTCACCTATGGACTGCGCGGCGATTATGCCGACAGCCGTGCCCTCTTCCACCTGTTTCCCTCTGGAAAGGTCCATCCCGTAGCACTTGGTGCAAACGCCCAGAGACATCTCGCACGTCAGCGGCGAACGGACACGGATCTTTTCATAGCCGAGGGCTTCGATGCGTTCGGCCTTGTCTTCATCTATAAGCTCGTTTTCCTTTACTATGACCTCGTCCTTCACCAAATCGACTATGTTGCTCCTCGCGACCCTTCCCGTTAGAATCTTGCTGAGCGACACCTCGACCTTCTCTCCGCGGTAAATGGCGCTTTTCGTACTGCCTCCCAGGGTTCCACAGTCATCGTCCGTTATGACGACGTTTTGCGCGACGTCGGCAAGCTTCCTGGTGAGGTATCCGCTATCGGCGGTCTTAAGCGCGGTATCCGCCAGACCCTTACGCGCGCCGTGTGTGGAGCTGAAGTATTCGAGCACGCCGAGACCTTCTCTGAAGTTGGATTTTATGGGCGTTTCTATTATACGGCCGGACGGTTTGGCCATCAGACCCCTCATACCGGCCAATTGGCGGATCTGCTGTGTGCTACCCCTCGCGCCCGAGGCGGTCATCATATACACGGGATTGAGGTATCGTTTGCCGTCGCGAGTGTCATTCTCCAACTCTTTTACCATCTCCTCTGCGACCGTATTGCTGGCGTCCGTCCAGCAATCTACAACCTGATTGTACCGCTCGCCCTCCGTGATGGAGCCCTTACGATAAAACCCCTGTATCCTCTCCACCTCGGCCTCTGTCTTGCTCAATATCTCTTTTTTCTTCTTCGGCATCTTCAGGTCGCTGGCCGCCAGTGACAACCCGGCCCTTGTGCACTCTCTAAACCCAAGGCTTTTTACGGAATCCAAGAGTTCAATCGTCTGCATCCTGCCAAGCATCTTGTAACAATCCCGTATAATCCTGTTCAGGCCGCGTTGGTTCAGGTTGTAATTATAAAAAGGAAGTTTTTCCGGCAATATACTGTTAAAGACCACTCTGCCCACGGTCGTCTCAACCAATCCGTTCTCAACCTTTTCAGGGCCGGTCATGCTGACGGACGTCTTCCCCTTGGGTAATCTCAGACGTATGTGGGTATGCATCTTGACTTTTTTCTCCGCCTGCGCAAACAGAACCTCGTCCATGTCGGAAAACGCCTTGTTCTTTCCGTTTTCTTCGTGTCCACCGTCCTCAATAAGATGGGTAAGGAAGAAACAACCAAGGACTATGTCCTGGGAAGGGCCTATGATAGGCTCTCCGGAGGCCGGGGAGAAGATATTGTTGGTGGCGAGCATCAGCGTTATGGCCTCTATCTGCGCCTCGTACGACAGCGGCAGATGTACCGCCATCTGGTCACCATCGAAGTCGGCGTTAAAGCCCTTACAGACCAGGGGGTGAAGTTTTATGGCGTTGCCCTCTACCAGTAACGGCTCGAAGGCCTGAATCCCTATCCTGTGAAGTGTGGGCGCACGGTTTAGCATCACGGGGTGGTGACGGACTACGCCCTCAAGGATGTCCCAGACTATTTCTTCCCTCTTGCTGAGAATCTTCTTGGCGCTCTTTATCGTGTCGGCCTGTCCTATCTCCTTCAGGCGTCTAATAATGAAGGGTTGAAACAGCTCAAGGGCTATTTTCTTGGGGAGTCCTACCTGGTGCAGTTTCAGTTCGGGACCTACGACTATTACGGAACGGGCCGAGTAATCTA
>JAUVQR010000345.1 GCA_030598065.1 Planctomycetota bacterium
CTTGAAGAGCAGCCAGTTGTTGTCACCGGGAATCTTGCCGCCCTTGACCTTCAACAGATAGTAGGTGCCGTTGAGTCTCTTGCCGCTGAGAGTAAATTTCAACTCCCTGTCCTTCTTTTCCTCAAGAAGTTCCATGCCACCCGCATCCCATATCTCCACGGTCCCCGCCCCGTAGTTACCCTCAGGGATAACGCCCTCAAAATCTATGTACTCGACGGGGTGGTCTTCTGTCTGGACGGCCAGGCGTTTGACGCCCGGTTCTTCAGGCGGGCCTTTGGGGACGGCCCAGCTCCTGAGAACTTTCCCTATCTCCAGCCTCAGATCCCAGTGGAGCCGTCTCGCGTGGTGCTCATGCACTACAAACCTTTTCCTGTCGCTTTCTTTGGGGGTTCCTTTTGGTTCGGGTGTCTTGGAGAAATCACGCCGGTTCTTGTACTCCTTCAGGCTGCCCTTGCCGCCATTCACCGGACTAGAACTACTCCATGGCCTCTATCAACCAGGGTATCTCCTCGTCACCGAACCTTATGGACGCGTCCTCCACCAGCGTGTTGTACTCATCGCGGAAGAACTCCTCGTGACTCTTTTCCATCCGGGCCAGTTTTTCAAAAACCTTCCTGGAATCGGGGTCTTCCGTCTTCTCTCCCGCCGTCTTGTAGAAGTTATAGGCCCTTTCTTCCGCCTCGCAGATGACCTTTACCACGTCCTTAATGGTCGAGTCCTTGGGGGGTGTCTTGATAAGTCTCTTTGCTTCCTTCTTCTTAGCCTCTGATATGTCCGGCTCGTGACCGATCAGATGCTTGTACCAATCCGTCAGAATCTTCCGGTGTTCTTCCTCGGTATCGGCCATGATGTCCAACTTGAGGTTTGCACCCTTATCGGGCAACTGCGACGCAATGGAACGGTAGAAGTCCCTGGCCTTTATCTCTTGAAGGATACCCAGCTCTACCACGCGCAGAACCTTTTTACTGGCCTTCATAACAGTAACCCTCGCTTTGGCCTGGTTGTTCTTTGCAGCCGAATCTCAGAACGGCTACCCTCAGAACCCCCTCCGTAATTTTTCAATAAGCTCCGCGCGAAGGCTCTCTTCCACCCGCTGCCCCTTAACGGCCTTCCACGCGCCGGAACAATTCTTGTAATCAACCCCGACAATAGAGTGGATAAGACGGTCAACTTCCTTCTTATTCGAAGGCGTTACCTCTACACCCGCCTCCTTCAGTATGTCCGGCATGTGCCTGAAATAACAGGACATGTCTCTGTGTCACCAATCAGTCATGAATTATGAAATAACTCAGTCACCCAGAAGGGACCGCAACTCCGCAATGTGCTCCTCCTCGTCGGCCAGGATTCCTTCAAGCATGTTGCGGCTTGTGATGTCTCCCTCTTCGTCAAGCACCTTGATCCACTTCTTAAAGTCCGCAATAGCGCCGTCTTCGACGTTTACGTTCGCCTTTATCATATCTATACTCTTCTCAGGGACCTCTATGCGGTCTGGTTTTGTCGTGGGTATCCCGCCAAGGGCGGCTATCCTCTCGCCAAGCATATAGGCGTGGTCCATTTCTTTGAAACTAAGCTTTTTAAAAAG
>JAUVQR010000167.1 GCA_030598065.1 Planctomycetota bacterium
CAATGGTAAGACACGGGAGGCATTACCGGCGCTTCAGCTCAAACTCAACGGGCGACAATGAAGAAGCACCCGATACGTATATAGAAAGCGTAGCAGACCTGTCCAGGATACTCGACCGTTAGACGGCCATACCGATAATCCGCGCCTCAAAGACTATCCTGCCGTCCACCACTCCCTGGGTATCGAAGGTGGCCCTCCTGGGCCGAAGCTCAAGGTTCTTTGCTATCAGTATAAGTTTATCCCCCGGCACGACCGTGCCACGAAACTTTACCTTATCAACCCCACCAAAGCCAAGAAACCTGTCATCGGAAATAGACTTCTTGTAGTAAAAAGTACATAGCTGCGCGGCGGCCTCCACCATAATTACCCCCGGCATAAGCGGCCTCCCCGGTATGTGGCCTCGCACCCAGAACTCATCGGCGGTTACGTCCTTATAGCCTACTATCAGCTTGTTATCGGGGTCAAATTTCAGTATAGCCGTAAGCTGCTCCATCTCATAGCGGTGCGGATTAATGGCCCTTATCTCTTCGATGCCCAGCTCCGGTTTATTTATGTCAACCTTTTTGAGATCGGTCAGGTATTTAGGTGGCATCTATACCTCCCTCCGTCTAAAGCAATACTCCTCATGCGCGTGCCAATCATTTGCCAAGCACCTTTTCTTCTATCAGCTTATAGGAATAATCCAGCGCCTCGTCAATCTTTTCTACGTCCTTTCCGCCCGCTTGTGCCATATCCGCCCTGCCGCCGCCGCCACCGCCGACCACCTCCGCGGCGCCCTTGACTATGTCACCGGCATGCAGGCCACGCTGCACAAGGTCTTTACTAAGGGACGTTATCAGTTTCACTGAACCACCATCCGCAGAGGCCAGCACTATTGCTATAGACGGCGCCTGGGACCTTAGCCTATCAGCCGCCCTGCGAAGGTCGTCCACATTCGCGCCTTCCAGCTTCTCGGTCACAATCTTTACCCCGGAGACCTCTCTGGCACGGCTGATGAGGTTGGTCGCAGCCTCACCAAGACCGCCCTCCTTTGCCCTCCTAACCTCCTTCTCAAGTCCCTTTATCTCACCCAGCAGTCCTTCCACCCTGTCGGCAAGACCGCTCTCCCGCACCTTCAACATGCCGGACAGCCTCTCAACCGTACGTTCTTTCTCTCTGAGGCTCACTATGGCCGCCGGGCCGGTAAGGGCCTCAATCCGGCGGATGCCCGCAGCCACCGAGCCCTCACCCACTATCTTAAACAGGCCAGTCTCGCCCGTACGCCGCAGGTGAATGCCGCCGCATAGCTCCCGGCTGTAGTCACCCACGCTTACCAGACGCACCTTCTCGCCGTACTTCTCACCAAAAAGCGCTATGGCGCCCCTCTTCTTGGCCTCTTCCTGTGACATCTCCTCGGCGCCTACGGGAGAATCCTCCATAATCTTCTCATTCACCAGGTCTTCAATCCTGGACACTTCGTCCTTGCTGAGGGACTCGAAGTGGTTAAAATCAAAACGCAACCTGTCGGACGCCACCAGGGAGCCTGCCTGCTCGGCGTGTTTACCCACCACCTGACGGAGCACGTGATGCAATATGTGTGTAGCGGTGTGGCTGCGGCTTATCCCGGCCCTTCTTTTCAGGTCCACCTCACAGACAAGCTTGTCTCCAACAGACACCGTACCCTTGATTACCCTCGAATGATGCAGGACAAAATCATCCGCCTTCCTGGTGTCCGTCACCTCCAGTGAGAAGTCCTTTCCCTTTAGAAGACCCGTATCCCCTACCTGGCCGCCCGACTCGCCGTAGAATGGCGTACGGTCCAGAACCAACACCACGGATTCGCCCTTCCCGGCCGTCTCCACCAGCTCGTCGTCCGCTATGACCGCCACCACCCCGGCCTCCGCCTTGCCGCCCTCATAGCCCAGGAATTCCGTACCCTCGTAAGATTCCTTTAGCCGCGCAATCGGGCCGGTATCAAAGACATCACCGCTGAGGTTCGACCCTACCCTGGAGAGCCGCGCGCGCTCCCCCATGTATTTCTCAAATCCGCTCTCATCGAAACTGAAGCCCTCTTCCGCGCAGAAGGCGGCGGTACCCTCGATGGGAAAGCCGTAGGTGTCGTACAGCCTGAACGCCTCCTCCGGCGGAAAGGCCTTTTCACCTTTCTTTCTTAACGATGCGCCGATTTCTTCAAGCCGCCGCATGCCCTGGCGATAGGTCTGCAAGAACCTTTCCTCTTCGTTCTTTATTATCCGCGCTATGTTCTCCCTGCGCTCCTTTATCTCCGGGTACGGTTTCTCCATAACCTCGGCAATCACAGGCACAAGCTTGTACAGCGACGCCTCTTCGTGACCCATCCGCATAGCGTCTCTCACGGCGCGCCTTATAAGGCGCCTCTCCACGTAACCCCTCCCCTCATTCGACGGCAAAACACCGTCTGATATGGAGAAGACAACGGCGCGCATGTGGTCGGTAATCCTGCGAAAGAGGGTCACGTCGCCGTTATCCGCACACTTTACGCCCAGGACTTCTTCAAGCTCCTTGATAATCGGCACGAATATGTCCGTTTCGAAATTGTTCAACACCCCCTGCGTGACCCTGGCGACCCTTTCAAGGCCCATCCCCGTATCAATCCCCTTGTGGTCCAACGGCTCCAACACCCCGCCGTCCCCACGGTTATACTGAACAAAGACCAGGTTCCATATCTCAACAAAACGTTCGCAGTGCTTACATTCCGGGTTGCAGTCAGCCCTTCCACACCCTGCCGCCTCACCCTGGTCATAGAATATCTCGGAACACGGGCCACAAGGCCCGTTCGGCCCCTGAGAAGGCGCGCTGGCCGGCCAGAAGTTGCTGTCTTCCCCATACCGGAATATCTTCGCGCGGGGCACACCGACCTTCTTCTCCCATATACCGTACGCCTCTTCGTCGTCCCGGTACACGCTGACACATAGCCTGTCCTCTGGAAGCTTCAACTCTTCGAGCAAGAACTCCCATGCCCACTCTATGGCCTTCTCCTTGAAATAGTCGCCGAAGGAGAAATTCCCCAGCATCTCAAAGAAGGTGTGGTGTGACGCGGTCTTCCCGACGTTATCGATGTCCCCTGTACGAAGACACTTTTGGGAAGAAACGGCCCTGGTGTACGCAACCTTGCCTCTGCCCAGAAGCTGATCCTTGAACCGGTTCATGCCCGATCCCGTGAACAACAGGGTGGCGTCGTACGTGGGTATCAGGGAGTCGCTGGGAATTACCTTGTGGTCTTTATTCTTAAAGAACGTTAGGAATCGTTCCCTGAGGTCATTCGTTTTCATCTCGTAGGGCTTTGGGTCTTGCGAAACGTTTAGATGTTTAAGGTTAGGTCTTCTTTACGGGGAATCAGTCTTTTTGGACGTCTCCCCTTTTGACTGCTGCTTGTCGCTCTCCGCCGGCTGAAATTCTTTCAACACCGCCTGCCTCAGTTCCTCCATAAGCTTGGGGTCCTCTTCCAGGAAACTCTTGGACTTTTCCCTGCCCTGTCCCAGGCGTATCTCCCCGTACGAGAACCAGGCGCCGCTTTTCTCCACCAACCCGCTCTGCAGCGCAAGGTCTATCAGGTCACCGGACAGGGATATGCCGCTGTCATACATAAGGTCGAACTCCGCCTTACGGAAGGGCGGCGCCACCTTGTTCTTTGTCACTTTGACCCTTACCCGGTTGCCTATCGCGTGTTCGCCGTCCTTGATTATGCCTATCCTGCGCACGTCCAGACGAATCGAGGAGTAGAACTTCAACGCCCTGCCGCCGGGTGTCGTCTCGGGGTTGCCGAACATTACCCCTATCTTCTCCCTAATCTGATTGATAAATATCAGGCAGGTGTTTGACTTGGCGATAATGCCCGATAGCTTGCGCATGGCCTGCGACATGAGTCTGGCCTGAAGGCCCATCTGGGCGGTGCCCATCTCGCCCTCTATCTCCGCCTTCGGGGTAAGGGCAGCGACGGAGTCGATTACTATCACGTCGACCGCGTTTGACCTGACAAGCGTCTCCGTGATGTCCAGGGCCTGCTCCCCGGTGTCGGGCTGGTTTATCAGGAGGTTGTCCAGGTCTACCCCCAGTTTTTTTGCGTATTCAGGGTCCACGGCGTGCTCAGCGTCTATAAAGGCGACTACTCCACCCTGCTTCTGCGCGTTAGCGACAATGTGGAGGGCGAGGGTCGTCTTTCCGGAGGACTCGGGCCCGAATATCTCTATCACCCTGCCCCTGGGTATGCCGCCCACGCCGAGTGCAAGGTCGAGGGACAG
>JAUVQR010000158.1 GCA_030598065.1 Planctomycetota bacterium
ATACGCCGCTTCCAGGTCCTCCTCGGTCACCGTAACGGTGGTACCTACGACCTTTTCCGCCAGGAGTTCCACCTCCATCCCCTTTCTCAGGCGGGCGGACATCGTTTCTTTCATTTCGTCAAGGTCGGCACCCATCTGGCTGAGTTCTTTCTGCAGTTGTTTTTCGTTTTCAAGGCCTCTCGCCTGGATGAGGGCGCCAATCTCTCTTTCCAGGAGCTCGTTTAGCCTTTCATTTACCTCTTCAGGGCTTACTGTTATACCCAGCTTGTCGGCCTGCTGGTATATGACCGTCCTGCGTACCAATACGTCCAGGCCCTGGTCACCAAAACTCTCGATAAGAAGGTCTGAAAGCTGCTGGCGGGTAAGATTCTCGTCGTTTACTACCGCAACTATCTCGCTCTCAGGTCCGAGGAGTACCTCCTCTTCCACCCGTGTCTCCTGGGCCGAAATATTGTCTGCCAGGAGCAAGGGTGCGAGGGCCAGGGCCGCAAGTAAGAAACTGGCCGTATTGTAAGACGGGAATCTTGTAGGCATGCAAATGGTCTCTGTCCTAAAGGCTGGGCTCCGTCAACGCATAAAATAATATAAGACCAAAAAATACAAAAACTTGGAGAGAAAAATTATATCAGGGCCAATATATACTGTCAACTGCTTTTTGATTTCGCCCGGCGCGCGCGGCAGACACCTTTGGCGTGTGAGTCGCGGGGCTCAATCAGGGGCTATTCGGGGCCTATTGGGAGGCTACATGGGGGGCAAAATGCCCGCCTAGTACACGCTCATATCTGACCTCCGGAGGGCGCCCGCCTCTCGTGTGCGCGGGGCGCTACTTGAAGCTGGACAGGTCGACCTCGTACCGGCGTTCGGCCCCGCCGTTCCAGAAAATTACGGTGGTCTTCATCTCCGGTTTTATTTCTGAATAAGGAAAGCTGGCAATGACGTATTCGTGTTCCCCTTTTGTGGCCTTATCGCCGTAGAAATCGCACAACTCGCAGTGATGGCTCAGATAAGAGATAGAAACGGGTTCTATCATCTTTTCGTATTGGATGAGCTTGATTGCCAGGTTCTCTCTCGTCCGTATCAGTATGTCCAGCGTGTCGGATGTAACTGCCTGTCTTATGTCGTCTTCGGTCAATTTCTCACTGTGCCGCTTTCTCTTGGCGGCCGTGACGGCAAGGTTTACGTGTTTGCTCCTGACTAGTCCCGATTCGATGCCCGGCCACGCCTCCAGACACGCGGGCAGGATCTCCAGCGTCTTGAATATGGTCCGGGAGTTCCTTTCGCCGTACTTGACGGCCTCTTTCGTCTCCTTCTCGGAGAGTTCGGGCTGTATTGCATAAAGGCCCGGCGGGAGCGAGAGAAGGCACAGGAAAAACCCCAGGATACAAGGCGTTATAAAAAACCTTTCCACGGCTACTTCCTCCTGTCTGGTAATGACGTCCGTCTAAACGGTCACTCTGCCGTCCGCGGTATTATACCGTTTTCCCGGCCAGGTTTGTCATATTTTTTGCGCATTTGCATCTTTGCACAAAATGACGCCCCTGCGCAGCAGGCGGCCTTATAAGCCCCCACTAACCCACGAAGAGACATATAAAATAATTACCGAGGGAGATGACAGGGGACAAAGCCTGGACATTTCGACCCGAAGGTGCTGGAAATATTTAAGGACTGCCACCGGCGATTTACCGACATTTTTCAGGAATACAAGGACGAATAGTCTCGCGCAGGCAAGGGCAGCAGAACTTGTTGACAAGAGGGGCGTATAGTGGCATATATATGCAGACGCCCCTATAGCTCAGTTGAATAGAGCGTTGGTTTCCGGAACCAAAGGCCGCAGGTTTGAGCCCTGCTGGGGGCGCCATTCTCATTTTAATGCACACGTTCATGTCGATGGGGGAGGCCGTTTATGGCAGAAAGTCCAGCCGAAGGGCTCGAAGGGCACAATGAAGGACACAATAAAGAACAGGCCGGCGCGTGGTTTGAGAGGGGGGCGCACAACATCGAGACGGCGCAACTGCTTCTCGATAAACAGGGCTACACCGACATTATCGCATTCCACATACACCAGGCGATGGAGAAGTACCTGAAGGGCTATCTGGTATACAGCGGAAGAAAGCCCCACGACACCCACGAACTCAAGCTCCTCATCAAAGAGGCGGCCACACACGACCAGGCGCTCGCGAAACACGTGGAGTTTTGCGACAGGGTTACCGGTTACTACGTACAGGAGTGCTACCCCTCCGGCCCACTCATTGAACATTCCTACCAGGACCTCGCCAGAGACCTCCAAGAGGCATGGGACATTACCAACAGGATAAAAGAGGTTTTGAGCTGAAGCTGACCGGCGCCCCGCTTGCTGTGGTGGCATTCGCAAGTGTGCTTACGCGGGATCTGAGGCAAGATTTAAGGCCATCCGGTTAGCTCCTTGCCGGGGCCGGCCTGGAGTTCCTTTCACATGAAGCACAGACCGCTTCTTTTTGTCGCGCTCGCGTTCGCCGCAGGGATTTTTCTGGATTACTCCGCGCCGTTGCCGCTTCTCGTCCTGTCGGTCCTTGCTATAGGTCTTCTCGTCTCCTGTTGGTGCGTCATGTTTGTGTGGCGTTCCGGCCTCGTTTATATGGCGATCTGTTTGACGCTTGCGTTTTGGACGGGCGCCTTCTACCATCACGTCAGCCTCCACTCCTGCCCGGCTGACCACATAGCGAACCTGCTCACCGCCGGGGATACCGGAGATAAACGTCTGATGAGGGTCCGCGGCGTAATCGTGGATGTCCCCATTGAGCGTCGGATGCCTCAGTCGCCCCTGCCGTGGAAACAGGTAAGAACAGGAAGGACAGGCATACGGTTCACACTCAGGGTTGAGGGGGTGGAGGGCCGGACGGGGTGGCACAGGGTGGGCGGCACTGTCCTGGCGAACGTCTACAAGGTCGGACGCCGCAGGTTCAGGTATGGAGAGGAGGTTGAGGTCCTTGGACAGGTCTTCATACCGGGCGGCGCGACAAATCCGGGGCAGTTTGATTACCGGCGGTATCTCCGTAGGCAGATGCCCGGCATCTGCGCGGTGGTGAACGTGGAAGACGCCGATAACGTGCGGGTAATCAGGGACAACCGCGGCGACATATTCTTGCGCGGGATATACGACCTGAAGGAGAGACTCTCCGGGGTCATCCGCTCCTCCGCCCTCCCCGGAAGCGCCGCCACACTGGCCGGACTGATACTCGGCAACCGGCAAGAAATCCCCGGCCGGACTATAGAAGACTTCACCAGAACGGGCACCCTCCACTTTCTGGCCATTAGCGGACTGCATGTGGGCATACTCGTCGTGTCGATTTATACGTTCCTGCTCCTACTCAGGATCCCGAAAAGGGTTGTGGTGCTGATAATTATCGTCTTCGTTAGTATCTATGCGATATTGACGGGTTTGAGACCGCCGGTGCTCAGGGCCTCGCTGATGGTGATATTCATCTTTGGGGCCTACCTGGTCAGGAGGCAGTGGGACTGTGCCAGCGGCATCTCCGCGGCGGTTCTGGCCATGCTTGTCTGGAACCCGTTTGACCTCTTTAACGTGGGTTTCCAGCTCTCCGTATCAGGGGTGTTGGGCATAGTGTATCTGGCCCCGAGGATAGAGACGTTCTTCTGGGGTGATTCACTGCTTGTCGAGCGTCTACAGTCGGAAGAGGAACGTCCCCGACTGTTTCTCAGGTTGTGGCCGTATCTGCGTGTGGGTATATGCATATCGCTGGGGGCCTGGATTGCGACCTCGCCGCTTATTCTCTACTACTTCCACCGCGTGGTGCCGTTTGGCGCGCCGCTGAGTGTCATTGTCTTCCCTCTGGTATGGGTTATTACCGTGTGCGGGTTTGTTATGCTTCCGCTGGGTCTGGTTTCGCCTGTCTTGGCGACCCCTGTTGCCTATTTGGCGCAGGGCGCGGACGTGGCGTTGAAGGCCATAATATCCTTTGCTGCCTCCGTCCCGCTGTGCTCGTTTTACAGTCCGGCGCCGTCATGGCCGTGGCTTGTCGTACTCTACGCCCTGGCCTTACTGCTCGTGTTTAGGGGAGCTGTAGGACTGCGGCTCGCTCATACCGTCGGTATATGCCTCATTGTGGGCAACGTATACCTCTATGGCCACATAGTCGGCGGCGTCTTGTCCAGGGACAGCGGTGTTCTTTCGGTTACCGGGTTGGACGTAAGGCATGGCAGTTGTGCGTTTATTCGGTTTCCTGACGGTAGTAACATGCTTTATGACGCAGGGAAGCGCGGGTGGTCTGACGTGGGTAAACGAGTCATTGTGCCTTTCCTGTGGCATATGGGTGTCAGGAGGGTTGATGCGGTGGTTATATCACACGGCGACACGGACCACTACAATGGGTTGCCGTCTCTGGTTGATAGATTTCGCATTGGCAAGGTCCTGGTAAAC
>JAUVQR010000352.1 GCA_030598065.1 Planctomycetota bacterium
CGTCGTGAACATAAACGGTCTGGACTTGTTCTTCAGAAAATCAATCAGTTCTTTCCCGCCGGCCACAAAGCCGCCTAAACCGCCCAGCGCCTTGCTCAGCGTGCCCATCTGAACGTCTACACCGCCCCCGCCCTCTAGGCCGAAATGTTCCAGAAGGCCCCTGCCTCCGCTTCCGAACACACCGGTGCCGTGGGCGTCGTCTATCATCGTCATCACCGGAGGACTGAAGCCCTGCACAACCGACAGTATCTCAGGTACAGGCGCCGTATCTCCGTCCATACTAAACACGCCGTCGGTGATGACAAGTATCTTCTCGTAATTGCTTGAAGAACGCCTCAGAATCCTTTCAAGCGCACTGGTGTCATTATGGGCATAGACCCTTAAGTCAGCCCCTGATTGTCTGGAGGCATCTATAATGCTGGCATGGCTAAACCTGTCGCAGATTATCAGGTCTCTCCTGCCTACCAGTGTGCAGATGGCGCCCAGGTTGGCCATATACCCGGTCGGAAACACCAGGGCCGCCTCGGCGCACTTGAACCGCGCAATCTCCGCCTCCAACCTTTCGTGCAACACGCCGGTGCCGGAGACCAGCCTGGAGGCCCCGGAACCCCAGCCGTAATCCTTGATGGCCTTCCTCGCGGCCTCCTTTATACGGGGATGTCCGGACAGACCCAGGTAGTCATTGGAACAAAACGACAGGTATTTGTTGCCGGAAACGGTCACGTAAGGGCCCTGAACGCCTTCTATAACGACAGGCCTCCGGTAAAGACCGGACTCTTCGAGCACCCTTAGCTCTTCCCGGATAAAATCCAGAGACGTCTTATCACCCTGACCAACAGTCATACAGAAACGTTCCTTACAAAGGCTTCAACCATGCGGCAATAACGCGCCTACGCTACTCCCTCTTGAACTCAAAGAAGGAGACTTCTATCAGATGCTTTCGGCCGTCACGCGAGATTTCCATATTACACTCCTCCTCCAGCTTTTTGCCATGGAGGTGGAGTATCACATCCTGAACCTCTTTCATACCCTGCCCGTCCATGCTCAAGATAACATCCCCCACCTGCAACCCGGCCAGCTCCGCGGGACTGCCCTTGAGCACGTCTTGTATTACGACCTTGTCGGAACCGATGTCACGAACTATCACTCCCAGGACCGCCCTCTTTTCCTGTCGGCGGGCCGGATGTATGACCCTGACAAAATCCGCCGGCTGCAGCGAGATGTCGTCCAGAAACAGCCCGTGCTCCTCGTCCTCATCTTTCTCGCCGTCGTCATCTTCATCGTCCGGCTCTTCAGGCATCAACTCGTAAGTGTATACCGTAGCATAAGGTAGGTGCGTGCTGCGAAAGACCCTCTTGGGCACGCCAAAGTGATAGACAATATGGCTGTCTCCCACAAAAGCCAAGAACATCGTGTCCTTTCCTTCCGGCGACAGGACATAACGGGATATGCTATCCGCCATGACGTCTTCCCAGAC
>JAUVQR010000290.1 GCA_030598065.1 Planctomycetota bacterium
CGTTGAGGAAGGCTATGGACATAAGCATCAATGCGGGCGCGGGCGGCTTTAAGCTGCAGGTGTCGGGGCGGCTTGGTGGAAAGGAAATAGCGCGAACGGAGTCGGTCAGCACCGGGAAGATACCGCTGCACACGCTAAGGGCGAAAATTGATTACGGGTTTTATGAGGCCAATACCACCTACGGGACAATAGGAGTCAAGGTCTGGATATATAACGGGGAGTATGCCCCGGGGGAGAAACGCCGCTATGCGGTCGATGCCAAAGAGGGTAAAGTTTAGAAAATGCCAGCGTGGGCGTATTAAGGGCAACGCCTGGGGAGAAACGCCGCTATGCGGATGATGCCGAAGAGGGTAAAGTTTAGAAAATGCCAGCGTGGGCGTATTAAGGGCAACGCCACCAGGTGTAATACGGTTGCCTTCGGTGAGTACGGACTCCAGAGCATGGAGCCCGGCTATGTAACGGCACAGCAGCTGGAGGCCGGCAGGATCGCGGTGAGCCATTTTCTCTCCAGAGAGGGGAAGCTTACCATAAGGGTCTTTCCGCATAAACCGGTCAGCTCAAAGCCCATAGAGACACGTATGGGAAAGGGCAAGGGAGAGACCGAATTCTGGGTCGCCGTCGTAAAACCCGGGACAGTGCTTTATGAGATTGCAGGAGTACCCGAAGTCCTGGCAAAACAGGCGTTTAGCCGCGTGGCGCACAAGCTCCCCGTGAGGGTGCGGATGATAGGCAGGAGGGCCTGACGATGAAACCCGCCGAGATCAGGACCAAGTTGCGTGAAGAAATCCTGGAAGAACTGGAAGGATGCAACAGGGAGTTGCTAAACCTGAGAATCCAGTGGCAGGCCGGAGAGATGAAGAACTCCTCTCAGTACGCCAGGACCAGAAAAGACGTGGCGAGAATGAAGACAGTCCTTCGGGAAATAGAACTGGGAACCAACAAGAAGCTCTACTCTGATGGGAAATAGGTAGCGATGGAGAAAAAGAGCCGTAGAAAGAGCGTAATAGGTGTCGTCAGCAGCGACAAGATGAACAGGACCATCGTTGTACGGGTGGAAAAGCTGAGAAAACACCCACGCTATGGTAAATATGTAAAGAGTATTACCGTATACAAGACCCATGACCAGGAAAACAAGGCGAAGATGGGCGATAAGGTAGAGATTATCGAAACGAGGCCCCTCAGCAAGACCAAACACTGGAGACTCGTCAAGATACTGGAAGAGGCGGCGCGGTAATGATAATGGAATACACGAGACTGGATGTTGCCGATAACTCAGGCGCCAAGAAGGTTATGTGTATAAAGGTGCTGGGGGGTTCCACCAAGAAGTGCGCCAAGATCGGAGACATCATAGTGGCCTCCGTGAAAAAGGCCACACCCGGCGGGGAGGTGAAGAAGGGAGAAGTGGTAAAGGGCGTGGTTGTCCGGACCAAATACAAGATTGGAAGGGAAGACGGTTCGTACCTGCGGTTTGACAAGAATGCGGTCGTTATTATTGACAATGACGGAAACCCCAGAGGCACCAGGATTTTTGGCGCCGTTGCCAGGGAATTGAGACAGAAGAATTTTATTAAGATTATGTCGCTCGCCCCGGAGGTTGTGTAGAAAAGGATGCGCGCATGCACGTGGTAAAGGACGATATAGTAGAGGTTATGGCGGGTGACGACGCCGGGAAGACAGGGAAGATTCTGGTGGTCTTTACCGGGCGGCACAGGGTGCTTGTAGAAGGCATCAACTACATCAACAAGCACGTGCGTCCGAGCCAGAAGAACCCGCAGGGAGGCAGGGTGCAGAAAGAGGCGCCCGTAGCCGCCTCTAGCGTCCTGGTGGTATGCACGAACAAAAATTGCGCAAAGCACAACCGGGGTGTCAGGACCCGCAGCAAGCGGGAAAAAGGAAAGCCGATGGCAAGGGTGTGTTACAAGTGTGGGCACGTGATAGCTGCGGCAGCCGAGGTATAACAGATGTCCAGGTTATTGGAGTTTTACAAAGAAAAAATCATCCCGGATATGTCCGAGAAATTCGGTTACAAAAATGTCCTTGAGGTACCCAGGGTTACCAAGATAGTGGTAAACATGGGGGTCGGCAAGGCCCTGGAGAACAAGAAATATCTTGAAGACGCCGAGGAGCAGCTCGGATTGATTACAGGACAGAAACCGGCGATAACAAGGGCTAGAAAGTCCATAGCGGGATTTAAACTCAGGAAAGGGAACGCTATCGGATGCAAGGTAACGTTGAGGGGCGAGAGGATGTACGAGTTTCTCGACAGACTTCTAAGCATGGCCCTTCCCAGAATAAAGGATTTCA
>JAUVQR010000249.1 GCA_030598065.1 Planctomycetota bacterium
GGTTGTTACTACGGCACAGGCAAACCGCTGGGCAAGGCCTTCTCGATAGGCAAGGAAATTAAGTAACAAATCCCAGCAAACGGAAAGTCGTACAAAGGCCCAAAAAAACCGTTCTGTCATTCTGAGCAAAACGAAGAATCTCGTCTTCAAGAGATTCTTCTGTCGTTCCACTCCTTCAGAATGACAGTATTGTAAGATTTGCTACAAGAATACTAAATATCCAGCTACTCTTCGTCTGAACCTGAGGTGGACAAACAGTTACACGCGCTCCTCAAACAAGCATCACGACAAGCCCTGCCTGCGTCAACTCCTAGAATACCTTATAAGTAACCACACGGCCGTATTGCAAGGGGTTGCACCTTGCTATAGCGTATTGAAAGGCTGAAAAAGAAGAAAAAGCGGCGTCTATTTTGAGCGGTGGAAAGCCTACTCACGCAGGTGGTCGACCCGCTCCCAGACGGCCTTGATGCCCTCCGCCCCGCCGGATGTCTCAGGTCTTGAAGATAGCTGAAGCACGTTGTCTTTAACCCTGTAATCCCTGATAAGAATCTTTCCCACGTAGTTGGGGAACGTGCAGACCTCCACGTGATGGTGGACCTTATCGTCTATTATCTCGTATGAACCGCAATAGCTTAGGCAGCTTTCCGCCATAGATTCTTTTTCTTTTGGGGATGCTTGCAACATATTGGCGGCGGAGGAGAGGGGGCGGTCTTTAGCCGACAGGTGCATGGACACAAAGCCGTTCGCCTCGTATGTGATATATCCGACCGCGTCCGTACCGAATGGATGCACGATTACCCCTCCCGGCCCGGCGGCTTCAAAGGAAACCAACCTCCACAGACCGACAAGTTCTTCTTTTATGACGCTCTCTTTGTTCCCTTTCAATATTACACCCGCCACGAAGCCACATAAAGAACTGCATAAGAAGTTACATGACGTCCTGCAGGTTAATGTTGCGTTTCAGGAAGGTCGCAATACTTGCCGAGGTTACGCTGGGCATATAGGGGATGTTTGCGATGACCGGTACGCCGGAGTGGCGTTCTATCTCCGCCTTACTTGTGTCCGCCAGCAGGGTGCCGCCGCCCTGGTTGGTGCTGTTGAATATGACGCCTTTAACCCTCAACCTACGCTTCTTCGCGGCCTCAATAGTGAGCAGGGTGTGGTTTATGGTGCCCAGCGTGGGTCTGGAGACGATCAGCACGGGCAGTTTCATCTTCCGCGCCATGTCAGCCACGTAGACGCCTTCTGACACGGGCACGAGGAGTCCGCCTATCCCCTCCACGACAAGGTGTTTGTGGCGGCCGCTCAGCGTCTTGTACGCGGACCATATGGCATCCCAGTCGACCTGCAGGCGGTCCACCTTTGAGGCCACGACCGGCGCCATCATAGAAGGCAGGCATACGGGGTTTATCAGGTGGTAGTCGTCCTTTGAGCCGGCGGCGCCCTTCATCAGCAGGGCATCTTCCGACACCAGTTCGCCGAACGCGCGCTTGCTGCCGCCTGTGGCAACGGGTTTCATAACGCCCACGTCCACACCCGAGCCGTGCAGCAGACAGGCTATGCCTGCCGCCACCAGCGTCTTACCTACACCGGTGTCCGTGCCCGTAACAAAGACACCCTTTTCCCTGAGGACATTTTGTTTCAAGGTATCTCGGAGAGTCTAATGTGAAAGCGAGCAGGGCAAATCATTGTAAGACCTTGGCCCAGCCCCATCGGTTTTTTAGAGGCGCAATTATACAGGATTTTCCGGGGGTGTCATAATATTTTTGGGGGCTTCATCGGAAGGGGGGAGGTATAAAGACGATTATGGGTATATACCGGCGTATATTGGCCAGCGGACATTGGCCGGCGGGCACTAACACTTCACATCTTGTACTTACGTTTTTCCATCTCTAGGGTCTTATGCCTGACGTCGCGACCCTGTACCATGTAGATGACGTCTTCAGCGATGTTTGTCGCATGGTCACCTATACGCTCCAGGTTCCTCGATATGAGTATAAGGGAGATGCCCCTGTCTATCGCGGTCGGGTCAGAAATCATGTAGGTAAGGAGTCCCCTGAAAATCTTGTCCTTGAGGTTGTCCACCTTGTCGTCCTCGTCCAACACCTTTTGCGCCAGGACCACGTCCTTACTGGTGAATGACTTTAGACTGTTGCTTACCATTCCCTCGGCTATTTCCGCCATTTTGGGTAGGTCTACAAGGGGCTTAACTGCGGCCTTGCCCAGGACAAAGTGGGTACTTTCACACATATTTACCGTCAGGTCCGCAATCCTCTCCAGTTCACTGTTCATCTTTACGATCGTGGCAAGCAGCCTGAGGTCTGTCGCCATGGGCTGATGGAGCGCCAGCAGTCTCATGGCTGTGTCATCCACCTCTATGTGAAGGGCGTTCACCTCATTCTCCATGCTGAAGACGGTCTCCGCCATTGACTCATCCTGTTCCACCAGTCCCTTTACCGCGAGGTGGATCATCTCCTCAGCCACGGAACCCATGTGAAGGAGCCGTTTCTTCAGATCTGAAAGTTCTTCGTCAAAATGTCTTTCCCTCATCATCTCTAGCCGAACCTGCCCGTTATGTAGTCTTCCGTGAGTTTCTCTCTCGGTGTGGTAAAGAGACCGGGGCTTTCACCGAACTCCACCAGTTCCCCCATAAGCATAAAGCCGGTGTAATCCGAGACCCTGGCGGCCTGCTGCATATTGTGCGTTACTATTATCACAGTATATTGCTTTTTCAGCTCCAAAACAAGCTCTTCAA
>JAUVQR010000355.1 GCA_030598065.1 Planctomycetota bacterium
GCAGTGCGAAGAGATGGAGGGATATCTGTTCAGCAGGCCGGTGCCAGCCGATGTGTTTAAGGAGATGCTGAAACAAGACAAACGCCTGTCGGTGTAGTCGTATCAAGTTGTGGGCAGCCCGCCGTAGAATCCTGTATAATTGAAAGAGGAGGGGAAAACGAATCCGCTGGGAGGGGATAGTTGTAGCTGCCCCATTTATGGGGCAGCTACGTGGTTGGATAAGAGATAGAATTTTTGGCGGTATTATGATAAATTCTGGTATCGGTTTTTCTTTTGCGACGTGAGGGTATGAGACATGAGACCTTCCAGACGGAGATTTCTTATTGGCGGCATAGGCGCCGTGTGCCTGTTGTTGGCTCCCACTGTCAGGGCGTTGAGCGCCCTCGCCCATGAACTTGAACATGAGCATGTGCATGAGCAGGGGAAACTCCGGGCGGTGGTCAACCTGAAGAAATGCAACGGCTGCGAGACCTGTGTGGACGTCTGCCCGGAGGTGTTCGGCATAGAGGAAGGGGACGAAAAGGCGTTCGTCAAGGAAGACCCGCTACCGCCGGAACTTGAGGGCTGCGCCATAGAGGCCGCCGAAGAGTGCATGGCCGGGGCAATCAAGATAGTATAAGAATAGTGCCGTCCTGTAATTAAGAGTTCAGGCAATTAAATGCTCAAGCACACCTTTATACACGTCCCCAAGGTCGGCGAGGTCACCGAGCGCCGGCTGTGGCGTAGCGGGCTGAGGACCTGGGAAGATTTCTCTGCCGGCAACGGACGGTCATTGACCGCCGCGCTAAAGAGCCGTATTCAATCCCACCTTTTTACATCCAGAAGCGCGCTCTTCAGCGGTGACGCCACGTTCTTTGACCGCTGGCTCCCCGCCGGCGAGCAGTGGCGTATGTACCCGGATTTTTACCATGGCTGCGTATTCCTCGATATAGAGACCACCGGCATATCGTACGCGTGGGGCGACGTCACAGTTGTCGGCACGTACGACGGCCGTGAGACCAGGGTGTTTGTGAAGGGGAAAAACCTGTGGGAGTTTCCGGCTTATGTCAAAAAATTCTCTATGCTTGTCACCTATAACGGCAAGCAGTTCGACGTGCCCTTCTTGAGGGCAAAATTCCCGGGACTCAAACTGCCCACCGCCCATATCGACCTGAGGTTCGTGACAAGGAGGCTGGGCCTGACCGGGGGGCTCAAGTGGGTGGAGAAGCAGATGGACCTCGGCAGAGAGGGAGTGCTGCAGGACGTGGACGGCTTCATGGCCGTAAAGCTATGGCAGGAATATAAAAGGGGCGGCAATAAGGCCGCACTGGACACCCTCATCAGATATAACCTTGAGGACGTGGTCGGCCTCAGGGCGGTGGCCGAGAGGTCGTACAATATGGCAACAGACAGGCTACCGATTGA
>JAUVQR010000328.1 GCA_030598065.1 Planctomycetota bacterium
ATGACCACGGCCCTGCAGCTCCCCCCATCTCCGACAGGACGGCCGCGTTGTCGCTTTTTACCATGGTGACCCTGTCACCGTGCGTTGAACTGCTGCCCATGTTCCTGGTGGCCAGTAAATTCAGTTGGACGGATATCGCGCTGCTGGGCGTGGTCCTAGCGGTGGCCAACGCCGTGGGGATGGTCGTCCTAACCGCCCTTGCATACAAGGGGGTACAATGGTTAAGATTAGAGAGGCTGGAACACCACGAAAGAACGGTGGTCGGTTCCACGCTGCTTATTATAGGCATAGGGCTGATACTGTATAGCTACACACACTAGAAATGAAGAAAAAAGACCTGAGAAACATACCGTCGGTAAGCGCGCTGCTGAAGATGCCGGAAATCTCCAAATTCTACGCCAGCTACCCCAGGGCCCTGGTGGTCTCAACTATAAGGGAAGTACTTGACGATTTGAGAGAATCTGTCGAGCGTTCCGATAACTCGGATACAGACCTCTCCCCTTCTGCAATACTCCCGCTCATAAAGGGAAAGTTGCTGGCCAGGGGAAAGCTCCCGATAAGCCGTGTCATTAACGCCACCGGCGTGCTGGTGCACACCGGGCTGGGTCGCACCCCTCTGGCCACTGAGGCAATAAAAGAGATAGAAGAGACGGCCGGGGGTTACTGCTCCCTGGAGGTAGACGTCTCGACCGGGAAGAGGTCGTCCAGGACAGCCCATATTGAGGCCCTTATCGTCGCCCTTACCGGCGCGGAGGCGGCGATGGTGGTAAACAACAATGCCGCGGCCGTCCTTCTCGGACTCGACACACTAGCAGGGGGTAAAGAGGTTATCATATCACGCTCCCAGCAGGTTGAGATTGGAGGTTCTTTCCGGATGCCGGAGGTGATGGCAAAGAGCGGGGCGAAAATGGTAGAGGTGGGGACCACAAACAGGACCTACATATCAGACTACAGAGGGGCTATAACACTGGACACCACCCTGTTGCTCAACGTCCACTCCAGCAACTACCGCATAGTGGGCTTCACCGCCGAGGCGAAGATTGAGGAACTCGTGCAGCTTGGCCGGGAGTTTGAGATACCAGTAATGTACGACCTTGGCAGCGGCGCGTTGTTTGACCTAAAGCAATACGGCCTCCCCCATGAGCCTACCGTAGAGGAGAGCGTGAGGGCCGGGATAGACATAACCACCTTTAGCACCGACAAGCTGCTGGGCGGCCCGCAGGGGGGCGTCATTGTGGGGAAAAAGAGATTCGTAGACCTGATGAAGCAGAACCCGCTCGCAAGGGCCCTGAGGGTAGACAAACTTACCATAGCGGCACTTGAAGCCACTCTTAAGCTGTACGCGGACAAAGAGGCGGTCGCGCAACGCCTGCCCATACTCAAGATGCTTACCAGGACGCTTGAAGACATCGAGCGGGAATCTAAACAATTCATAAAGGAACTCTCCAGCCGAAGCGGCGGCAAGGTTGCCGCCACGCTGGAGGACGGTTCTTCGGCCGTGGGCGGCGGCTCCCTGCCCGGCGAGGCAATACCCACAAAACTCATCGCGATAAGCGCAAAAAAACCCAGCGCTCAAGAACTCTCCGACCGGCTGAGACAAAACGTGCCGCCTATATTCGCGCGCATCGTGGACAACAGAGTGCTGCTGGACCTCCGCACCGTAACCAACGGCTCAGAGACGGCCGAGACCCTCAACGCCATCCTCAATATCTTTGGAGTTGCATAGTGAAGAAGGTGGTTCTCGGTACGGCAGGGCACATCGACCACGGCAA
>JAUVQR010000242.1 GCA_030598065.1 Planctomycetota bacterium
AGGGTCTGTGGGTGTTGCTTGACCAGCTGATAGACGTTTGTCTCGGGGGTCACAACGGTGATTTCGTCAGCCGTTTCCTCTCCATGCTGCTCCCGTTTTTGGGAGACGGTCATCCAGATGTTGCATCCGAAGATGAATATCGCGGCATATTCAAGGAAGCCGCTTACACCCATAGGGAGGAGCAGGGACGTCATTTTGTAGTCAGCGGCCAGCGGCTGGCACGTGACACGCAGTATGGTGCCTGTGTTTAACAACACGAAGGTCCAGAACAGCGCACGATAGCTGTACAGCGGCACCCCGAGGCTCATGGGAATCATCTTTGACGCGCAGCCCAGTATCATCAGCGTTATGAAACCCACGAATATAGCGTGGCGATAGGCGCCGAACATCGCGTAAGTCACCTCCGCACCGGTATAGTACTCGTTTAAAGTAAAGTACAGTAACGCGGCCTCCGCCAGAATGAGCCAGGCAAGCGAGGCCTTTATAAACTTTCTGAAGTCTTTTCTTGGCACGCCCGACTCCACCTCGCCGATGCGGTGGAGCTTCAGGTTATAGAAGAAAAGGAGCATGGCAAGGGCCTCAAGACATCCGGAGGCAAGGTATACGGTCTGAAACGCCGGGTTCGTTTCCCGCAAGGCAAGGGCCAATGCCCTGAAAAAGATGGATACATTTAGCAATACAAAGGCGTAAAAATTCATGTCCTTTTCGGGTTCCTTGATGCCCAGAAAGATGGGCAGGGTCTTGGTAAGGATTCCCAGTATGACCATGCAGGCAAAACCCATTATCTGAAGATGCAGCAAGGGTTGTTCTACGCGGACAGGTATGGTGTTCAGACCGTAATATGCCATGTATATCATGGTCCCGACGAATATCACCGCCTGTAACAGAAACCAGGCGTAGCCTGCGAAGAAATAACCCTCGTATACCTCAAATTTCCTGGTGCCGCTAGAGCGGTAAGTCTCGACCATCAGCTGTATAAACAGGCAGATTGCGGCTACCTCCAGCAGGCCCCCTCCGATTGCCATCAGCCTGAACGGTATGTAGTCGCCCAACAGCAAAAGGTGCCTGGAGAAGAACACAAGGAGTATTCCGGCCGTCATCGGGATGAGGGAGACCCTGGCCTTCAGGGGGTTACGGAGCGACGTCCCCCAGAACCTGGGCAGGGCGAAGTATGAAATGCCCATTATGAATAGACCGACCCAACCGTACACCTGCGTGTGGCCGTGCGCCTCCAGCATCGCCCTGGGTATGCCGTGCGGGGTGCCGGTGACGGCGAAATAGAGGAGGAAGCCTGCTCCATACAGGCATCCCGTCGTCAATGCGAACAAAATGGCGACCTGCATGAAGGTTATGTGGATGTCCTCGCGCTGTGCCGCTACCTTCTTGGTCAACGACTCACCTGACCCCTCATCGGACTTCCCCGGCGCTTCCAGAGACTCAAAAAGCTCGTTCACCAGCTTATCGGCCGATATGTGCAGTCCCAAGGCGAAGAAGGACATTTTCTCGTCCGGCCAGTGTTCCTCGGCAAGCTCAAGGATCTTGTACTTGGCGAAGATGTCCCTTGTAGCGGGATCGCGGGTGGTAACCAGCCTGAAGCTCATGTTCTGGTGGATTGCCATTCCGGGCGACACTCCGGCCGCTTTACCGATGCTGTCGGGAGATTCTATGGCGCTGTTCAGCTCCTGGAGCAATGCCTCCAGGTCGGCATCGTCCTTTGCAGCGACCGTCTCGATGTTACTGTCGAGGTCTCTAAACGGATGGATATGGAACTTATTAAAGACGTTTATGGTGGCGGGACATGACTTCAGTACATCCAGCACCCTGGTCTCTCTTGTAACGGTCACGACGATAGTACCCTCAGTTCATTCCTGCCAAAGGTGAGGCTGAAGATATAGACATCAATAACGGAAGGGTTAGAATCGAAATAGTAGCACAACAAAACACCCCAGTCAAACAGATATTTACGCGCGTTGACATAGAGGCAGAGTCGTGGGTGACGAAAGATGGACCAGCGTGCCGGGGTAGACATAACGCACGTGTTGACAGTATATTATGTAATTCTGGAGGCGATATCTCGTCAAAAAGTCACTAAACACATGGTGTATACGCAAAATTTTCGCACGGTTTTTGTGGGCCGTACCGACAACTGAAAATATTTTGTGTTTTTAGAGATTGCGGCCTGAATGGCTGAAACTGGGCCGGATGCTCCTTCAACTGTAAGCCATTGTAAATGTGATAGATATATAAGAACCACTAAAATTGTGGGACCGGTATACACTCATTGGCACGCAAGATGCTCCCGTTAGTCTGGAAACGACTTTATTTTTGTTTAGGAGAGAAAACAAAATGAACAGTACAGCGCAACTCCCACAGAGGGCATTTTCGAGGATGAGGGCAAGGCCAGAGAAGAAACTGCGTTCCTGTCTGATGTGTGGCAGGAGGTTTAAGAGTGCAGGGCCGCACAACCGGAGGTGTTCACGGTGCGAATATCTACTGGAGCACGCCAGGGAAGGCACTTATTACGAGCCGAAGGTGTATGCTCCATCAGGTGGAAGGGCGGGTGTCTTACTCGAGATAGACTAGTGGTATTATCTCGGTCTATCCTGGAGGTGATTTCATAATTTTCGTCATATCGGGCGACAACCCTGTAGACATGGGTATTGTTTCATTATAAAATGCCACTGCGCCACATAGCGGCTGTCGGATAAGCTGGACGGCTTGCGGGCGGCAGTGGCTGCGTTCAACAGAAAAAGAATCATTCTTAAGAGGAGGGAGTCAGAAATGTCAGCAGGATTGTCAGAAGCCTATATGAAGATGTTTCCCCAGGAGGCCCAGAAGAAGGTATCTG
>JAUVQR010000276.1 GCA_030598065.1 Planctomycetota bacterium
CGTTGGTCGGCGTGGACGTACTGCGTTCCGCCGGGGCCGTGGTCGAGGACGTCATCTGCGTGATAGACCGGGAAGAGGGCGGCAGAGAAAACATCGAAGCAAAAGACCTTGTGCTCAACGCGCTCTTTACAAAAAGTGCGCTGATGGCCTAACGATACTGTTTAGGTAGGGGCGACCCGCCGGGTCGCCCCTACGTTCTCTGCACAATTAGTAATTTCTGTTGGTAGTGGTCGAGCTTACTCGACACAGGGTAGGAACAGGTTTTTAAACCTGTCCGTTTGTGGACAGACCTAAAGGTCTGTCCCTACGAAAGCTCGCAGAGCAAGCTCTTCCGCTACAGCCTTTAATTAAAGAACTGCACGCGTATAAGGGGTAAAACTCCTTGACTGAAAGACACGACACATATCAGAACCCGCTGGGAGACAGATACGCCGGCCCGGAGATGGCGCGGCTGTTCTCGGACAAGAACCGCCACACCACCTGGCGCAGGCTGTGGATTGCCCTGGCGGAGGCCGAGCAGGAACTGGGGCTGAAGAACATCACCAGGGCCCAGATAGACGAGATGAGGAGGAACCAGGACGACATACCCTATGACCAGATACGCAGGCTGGAAGCAAAGATAAAACACGATGTCATGGCCCACCTGAGGGTATTTGGCGACCAGTGCCCAACCGCAAGGCCCATCATACACCTGGGCGCCACCAGCGCCTACGTGCTGGATAACACCGACCTGATAATTATGCGCAACGCGCTGGAGATAATCAGGCAGCGGCTGGTGGGCGTGATAGACGCCCTGTCGAAGCAGGCGGCCACGCACAGAGACCTTGTGACCCTGGGCTTTACCCACTACCAGCCGGCCCAGCTCACCACCGTCGGCAAGCGGGTATGCCTATGGCTACAGGACTTCCTGCTTGACCTTGAAGAACTGGAATACAGGGTCGAGACACTGAAGTTCAGGGGGGTAAAGGGCGCGACCGGCACGCAGGACAGCTTCATGGCCCTCATTGACGGAGATTCGGGCAAGGTAAAAAGACTTGAACAGCTTGTGGCAGAGAAGATGGGCTTCAGCGCCTCATACCCGGTGACCGGGCAGACTTATTCCAGAAAGGTTGACAGCCAGGTGCTGGCCCTGCTCAGTGGAATAGCGCAGTCCGCCCACAAGTTCTCTAACGACATCCGGTTGCTGCAAAATCTGCGCGAGGCGGAAGAACCGTTTGAGGCGGAACAGGTGGGCTCTTCCGCCATGCCGTACAAGAGAAACCCGGTACTGTCCGAACGTATAGCGTCGCTCGCCCGGCTGGTCATGTGCGGCAGCCTGAACCCCGTCTTCACCGCCTCCGGGCAGTGGTTTGAAAGAACGCTCGACGACTCCGCCAACCGGCGCATATCCATCCCGGAGGCGTTCATGGCCACGGAAGGTCTTCTCAATCTTGTGCACAATATCGCCGCGGGGTTAAAGGTAAATCCAAAGATAATAGAGCGGCACGTTAGAGACGAGCTGCCGTTCCTGGCCACCGAGCGCATCCTGATGGCGGCGGTCAAGGCCGGCGGCGACCGGCAGGCGCTGCACGAGCGCATCCGCCTGCACTCCATGGAGGCCGTCCGCCTCATCAAAGAAGAAGGCAAGGACAACGACCTCCTTGACAGGATTGCCAACGACCTCGAATTCCCCGCCGTTACCGGCAGGGGACAGCTTGACCTTGATAAAGTACTTGAACCAAAGAACTTCATCGGACGGGCGCCGGATCAGGTGGACGATTTCCTGAAAGACACGGTGGCCCCCGTCCTGAAGAAGTACAAAGACCTGATTGAAGAACCTGTAAAACTGACTGTTTAAAGAAACAGGCAAGGACGCCCTAATTTGTCATTGCGAGGGGCCTTGCCACGAAGCAATCTCTTGAATGTACAGGAGATTGCTTCGCTTCGCTCGCAATGACAAGAACGGCCACAGCGGTCATTTTCAGCGGATTGCGTTTACTACTATGTAAGGACAGCTACCCGCCTTGGCGGTGTTGCCTATAAATTATAAAAAATATGCACGCACTGGAAAAACTCAAACTGACCCTTATCACGGACAGAAGCCTTACAAGGCTCCCGCCGATGCAGGTTGTCCGCCTGGCGCTTGAGGGAGGCGTGACCACCGTGCAACTCAGGGAAAAGGACCTGGACAGCATGAACATGTTCTTTCTGGCGTCCGAACTGCGGAACATGACAAACGAATACGGCGCCAACCTGATAATAAACGACCGCGTAGACATCGCCCTGGCCGTCGGCGCCGACGGCGTTCAGATGGGAAAGAGCTCGATTCCTATAATGGAGGCGAGACGCCTGCTGGGCCGGGACAAACTAATCGGCTTCTCCACCCACAACATGCAGGAGGCGGTGGGCTCCGAGGAAAACGGGGTGAACTACATAACTTTGAGCCCCATCTACGAGAGCTCCGGCAAGGGCAAACCCACC
>JAUVQR010000074.1 GCA_030598065.1 Planctomycetota bacterium
GTCCAATATACTTCACGGTGAGGTAGTTATAACCACCGGCACCGAGGCGAGGAAGGACCTGATAATCGGCATCGGCTGCAAGGCGGACATCGCGTCGGAGACGGTCAAAGACGCCATACTGACAGCCCTAAAGATTTGTCACATGCCGCTTGAACGCGTAAGATTGGCGGCTACTATAGAGGAGAGGGCCGGCGTACCCGGCATTGTAGCATGCGTTCGGGAACTGGAACTCCCGTTAAAGGTCATCTCAAAGGACGAGATCAGCACCTGCGGTAGGGAGTTCGGCAGGTCTGAGTTCGTCAAGGAAAAGATAGGCGTCTGGGGCGTCTGTGAGCCTGCGGCGCTCCTGGCAGGGAGGAAGACGAGATTAATACTGAAAAAACAGAAGCATCGGGGAGTAACCGTAGCGATAGCGCAGGAAAACTTAATGTAGTAGGTATCGGCCCCGGCTCAAGGGACAACATAACGCCAAGGGCGCTTGAGGCGCTAAGGGCCTCCGACGTCATCGCCGGCTACAAAACATACCTGAACCTTATAAAGGACGAGATAGCGGGTAAACCCGTGCTGAGTTCGGGGATGGGTGAGGAGAGGCAGAGATGCACGGCCGCGCTGGAAGAGGCCGCAAAGGGCAAGGTGGTCTCCATTGTCAGCAGCGGAGACCCCGGCGTGTACGGCATGGCGGGCCTTATACTGGAACTCGCCGATAATATGGAACAGAAGGTCGAGGTTGAGATAATCCCCGGTGTACCCGCGTCCTGCGCCGCCTCCGCGCTGCTGGGGGCGCCGGTTATGCACGACCACGCCGTCATAAGCCTGAGCGACCTGCTCACCCCGTGGGAGCTTATAGAAAAAAGGATACGGCTGGCCGCAGAGGGCGACATGGTCACCATACTCTACAACCCGAAGAGCTCGCAGCGGACCTGGCAGATAGAGAAGACACAGCACCTCTTTATGGAAAAAAACCCGCCGGGATTGCCCGTCGGCATCGTTAAGGACGCGGACAGGGAGGGGCAGCAGGTCATATTGACCACGCTGGCAGATATGCTGGACCACCCGATAGACATGACGACCATAATCATAATCGGCAACTCAACCACGTTCGTCTCCGGTAAGTTTATGGTAACGAGACGGGGCTATAAGCTGTGATACTGGTCATGTCCGGCACAGCCGACGGCAGGGAGATTGTCCGCCAGCTGGACCGGGCGGGGGTCAGCGTCCGGACCACGGTGGCCACGTCATACGGCCAGGAGGTCTTTGAGGATATGGGGCTCGGCCACCTGTGCGTAAGGGCAAAGCTGAGCGGCGACGGGCTGCCTAATTTTATAGAAGAAAACGGCGTTGACACCGTCATAGACGCCACCCACCCCTACGCAGCAAACGCCTCGCGTATCGCAATGGAAGCCTGTAAGATAAAAACCATCAGGTACATCAGGTTCCAGAGAGAGGGTACGCCGCTGCCGCAGTCACCGCTCATCCATCAGGTAGACGACGTCGACCAGGCCGTCGAGACCGCCGGGCGTCTGGGAAAGAGGATACTGCTGACCACCGGCTTCAAGAGCGCCGAGGATTTCTCCCGGCTGTTGAAGGGCGGCGACGGCCATGAGATAATCGTCCGCATCCTCCCCATGCCGGAGCACATAAGCCGCTGTATCGAGATGGGCATTTCTCAGAAGAACATAATCGCCGCCCAGGGCCCGTTCTCAAAAGAATTCAATATAGTAAACATACGGGATTTTGACATACACGTGGTGGTCACAAAGGACGGCGGCAAGGAGGCAAAGACACAGGAGAAGGTAGACGCCTGCCTTGAGACACAGACGCCGCTGGTAGTCATACAACGCCCAATTTTGGACTACCCTTTTACATGCTCATCCATGGAAGAGTTGCGGAGCACGCTGGATTTGTGAGCTTGCTTCGATGCTTGTAATCCTGGTGGAATGACCGTCATTCGTATGGAGACTCTAAACAAACGTATTGGTAATATTTGCGCTTATGATATTGCAATTTCACGGAAATGCCGGATAATGCCTGAACTGGCCCGTGAGATGACCGCCCCGGCCATGACGGATTGAGACAAAACATCAAAAAAGAGACGACGATTTGCGCAAACCAACCGTAGCCCAGATTAAAAGTGCCCTGGAGAACTCCGCGTGCCTGTTGGGGCAGAGGTCCAGCACGGTAATCGAGAATAACGGGTTTCAGGTCACACCCAACCGGCAGTACCATGAAAAAGACACGGGTGTGTCAAGAGAAATAGACATCCACGCAACAAAGGCCGCCGAGCTGAGTGAAGACAACAGCGGCGACACGTACGAGACCGTTCTGCTGATCAAGTGCGAAAACAATACAACGCCGGTTGTTTTCTTCACCCATGAACGCCCCTCTGCCGCCAAAACCGCTAAATACGTTGAGTTGGCCGGACATCCTACGAATGTCTACGAAAACCCCCACAAGAACGCAACCGTGCCTATAGAACAGTACTTGCATATCAAAGATTTTCACCACAATCACAAGGCAAAGTGGACGGCGCGGCAGTTCTGCGAGTTGAAGCCGGGTGGCGGCGGTAGGGGCGGCGCCGGCAAACTGGACCTGTGCGCCTCTCACGACATCTCCCACGACTCAATCGAGGACGTTCTGAGCGCCACAAACCATTTCTCGTCCGAGCTGAAAAACCGTGACATGTTAAACAAGGTCGCGAAGGACCATGTCCGCCTCGGAATGATTTATCCGGTGTTGTTATTCGCGGGCCCGATATTTGAGTGCCGCATCAGGGGCAAGAAACACAACATCTTCGAGCGGGCGCATCTGACGCTGCAGAAGACGGTCCAGACCGGGCCACTGAAGGGGACGTATAACGTAGACATCGTCCACGAGGACTATCTCTCCAAATTCCTGAAGCTTGTCAACAAAGAAAATGACACCATCGCCGACCTGCTGACCCGGAACTGTGACCTACTTAAGGTCAGCTCAGAGAAGGAGTTTGAGGCGCTGGAGGCAAAGAGCAAGCTGCCGACCACCTACGCCGTTAAATGGACGTAGTCCGTCTCGCTTGATGCTGCGAGCTTCTAACCGGTCTTTTTTTAGGGCTGACTTCCACCGCCAACCTTTTCTTGACCTAACACCCCACCCGTGCTAGAATGACATATTCTGGCGACCTGCTTGGATTTGCGTCTTTGAAGTGAAAGGGTTTTTGCTGATGCCGATGCTGACGCAGCAGAGAGTAACGACGTTCTTACTAATTCTTATCGTAATAATAACTTATAAGTTGTACCTGGGAGGAGTTTTTATGGCCGTTGAAAGCACTAAGTTTAACAAAGAGTTTTTTAGTCAGATAGAACCCATAAAGCTGGAAGATCCCCTTGCCGTGGTGCTGGGGGCGATAGATAAAGGTGAACCGCTGGTCTATACGTATGGTGACGCGATAAAGATGGCAGGCCACTCATGCCCCGCCATATCCGGCACGTACAAGATGACGCAGCTCGCGCTCAAGAAGCTTTATCCGGACAAGACCCCGGTAAGGGGTGAGATAACGGTCAAGTTTAAGGGTGGTGTCGAGGACAAGGTCAACGGCCCGGTATCCCAGGTAATCAGCATGATTACCGGCGCCGCCCCGGAGAGCGGTTTTGGGGGTCTCGGCGGCGGAAGGTATAACAGAAAGAACCTGCTTTCCTTCGACCCGAATAACGCGCCGCCGGACGACTGTATCTGCTCGGTCACTTTCGCGCGGTCCGACACCGGGAAGAAGATAGAGATAACGTACTCAAACTACATGCTGGGCGGGAACCCGAAGATGGGGCAGCTCATGCCCAAGGCCGTCAGCGGGCAGGCCACAGACGCCGAGCTGAATGAGTTTGGTGTGCTCTGGCACGATAGAATAAAGACCATCCTCCTCGACCCCCCGGAGGGTATGTTCGTGATAAAGGAACTTGATTAACCGGATGACACGGGCCATTGGGGGGACACACAGTTGAAGAAATGTGAGATGAGCCGATGAAGCTGAAGGCCAGAGATTTTTCCGTGTTGTTCGCTGTTGGCGTCTGCTTGTTTTTATGTGTAGCCCGGCCGTGCTACGCGGAGGTCGGCGCTCAGGAGAATTTCCGTGTGGGGCTTGAACTACTGAATGACGGCAAGCCCGACGAGGCAATCACACAGTTTCAACTTGCAATCAAGAAGGACCCTTCCAAGGCTGAATTCTACAGCCGGCTGGCCGAGACCTATACCCAGAAGCATATGTGGGAAGAGGCCGTTGATGCGTACAAAAAGAGCATCAAACTGGACCCGAAGAACGCCCAGCTCCACAACAATCTCGGCGTTCTTTACGACGCCTACTCGATGCTGAACGAAGCGGTAACTCAGTATAAGAAAGCCATCGCCATAGACCCGGCACACGTGGATGCGTACAACAATCTCGCCGTTACATACCTGAGGGGCGGACGGCACGAAAAGGCTAAAGAAACGCTTCAAAAGGCGCTGGAACTGGACCCTAACCACGTGCAGGCGCATTACAATATGGGCGTCACCTATACAAGGCTCAGGTTTAGGAAAAAGGCCATCGAGGAATACAGGAAGACGATTGAATTGGATCCCAAATACCCGGAGGCGTACAACAACACCGGCATCCTGCTTGAAGCCCTGGGAAAGCCGGACGAGGCTGCCGAGCAGTGGAAAAAGGCCATCGAGGTGGCTCCGGAACACGTAGATGGTTACTACAACCTGGGGGCGTATTATTTTAACAGGGAGATGTATGACAAGGTGTTACCCCTCTGGCAGAAACTTGTGGAGTTGTCGCCAGACGACCCGTGGGCACATTGGAGACTGGCTGCAGCGTACGGCAGGTCGGGAGACCGTAAAAAGGCGGAGGAAGAGCGCGACATATGTAACGCACTGCTGGGCAAAGCGCAGGAGGCTGAAAAAGCGGCTGAAGAAGCGGCTGAAAAAGCGGCTGAGGAAGCGGCTGGGAAAGCATCTGTAGAGACGAAAGAGGACACCGCCCAAGAAGCAACCGAGAAGGAGGCTACAAAGACCTCCAAAGGCAAATAACGGAGGGGGCCCAATCTGTTGTGCCGTTCTCCTTGAGGAACCACACCCGCCACCCAGCCACCGCAGACAATCACGGCACTTCTCTCCCCCTACGCAGCGAGAAGGACTACGATGAAGAGGACCAGGACATGACGAAAATCACGGTTAAACAGGGAGATATCACAAAAGATGACGTTGACGCCATAGTAAACGCCGCCAACAAGAGCTTACTCGGCGGTGGGGGTGTTGACGGCGCGATACACCGGGCTGCCGGACCGGAACTCCTTGAGGAGTGCAGGACGCTTAAAGGCTGTAAGACAGGAGAGGCGAAGATAACCAAGGGCCATCGCCTGCCGGCCAAACATGTTATACATACCGCAGGCCCAATTTACGGCCGCTCCGGGGGACAAGACGCAGAGCTACTGGCCGATTGCTACAGGAACAGCCTTCTCCTGGCCAAGAAACACAATCTTAAGACTATAGCCTTCCCCTCCATCTCCACGGGCGTTTACGGCTACCCTAAAGAAGAGGCGGCAGAGGTCGTTCGCAAGACCGTCAACGACTTCATCTCCAAAGACGACTGCCTGGACGAGATCCGTTTTATACTGTTCTCTGACAGTGACCTGAAGCTGTATGAGAAAGTGTTTGGCAAATAACCGTGGTTGCGTATTATCCTTCGGGTGATATGCAGTATATGAGAAGAACGTTATATATAGTTTAATCTTTTGCCGTTGCTTTGCTATTATTATTTATATGTCTCGTTATGTCCCCCAACGTTACTGGCAGAACCCTTATCCTCCCCCGTTGTTAGTTTTACATTTGCTATTCAGTCGAATAGTCTTAGTCAGATTCTAATTTACCATCTTCGTCGTACTTTTTTTGGCTAATCATTTCCCCGTTCTTGAAGTATGTTTCTTCCTTTAGTTGTCCGCTCGGGTAGAACTCCTTGGTTATGCCTTCCTGTTTACCGTCCTTGTAGTTTCCTTCCGCTGATAGCTGTCCGCTGTTGTAGTACTCCTTGAATATGCCTTCAGGTTTACCGTCGCTGTAATTTAATTCTGCCTGCAGTTGTCCATTCTCGTAGTAAGTCTTGGTTATGCCTTCAAGTTTACCGTCTTTGAAGTTTCCTTCTTCCCACAGCTGTCCGCTCTCGTAGTAATACTTACCAATGCCTTCCAGTTTGCCATCTTTGATGTTTGCCTCTTCCTTCACTTGTCCATTGTCATAGTATTCCTTACGCACTTCGGCGTGAGCTGTGCTGTTAATAAACATACTTGCAATGGCCAACAAAATGGCTGACTTTTTCATATTCTATCTCTCCACATCCCTTCCCGACACTTTGTGCACTGGCTGGGATATTTTATTTACCCTAGTAGGGAATAAGATATAAAATAACTGACCCAAATCCATAATCCCTGCGCTATCCCTAAAAGCAATACCAGTTGCCAGGAACACTTTTCTAATAGATATAAACAAAGCACTACTCCACTTGCAATTAAGAATTCACCCATAATTATGTAATACGGAACAACTCCAAGCATATTACAATCTTGGTAATACCACCACATAGCCCCATTTGCCCACAATTCATAAAAAGGAATTGTTGCTGTACCTAAAATACCAGTAAAAATAATAGCATGTATAAGCCCTAATGCTTTTAAAATTCTCCAACCAATATAAGCTGTCTGTGTCAAGACTACTCCCCACGCAAACGGCATGTAAAGTGGAGAACTTATTATGAATCTGCCTCCATCATGATATACAAGTGTTTTTGTTATTGCTACCAACCACCAATCTGCAAACAACTCAACAAACCCGGCAGTTATTGCAAACAGTACAATTCTGGCAACTAAATAATCTCTTCTGCTAAAAACATAAACGGTAAAGATTGTCCAATTGACAGCAACTATAATGCTGGCCGCTATCCAACCGGGAGCGAA
>JAUVQR010000343.1 GCA_030598065.1 Planctomycetota bacterium
ATAATTGACCTGGCTATCGGTGACCCTCAAGGAATGCCACACCCGGTCAGGGCCATCGGCAGGGTGATAGAGTGGGCCGAGCCTCCACTGCGAAGGATTCCGTCGGAGACGCTTGCGGGGATACTCCTGACAGCCTTCGTCGTGTCGTCAACGTATTTCGTGACCTCCTGGGCGTTGTCCGTGTCGGCGCGCGCAGATTACGGCCTAATCGCCTATTGTATCGTTGCCACCATAATCCTTTACTTTACAATATCGGTTAAGTCGCTGGTAGATGAGGCCGAGTCGGTGGCCGCGGCGCTGGATTCGGGCGATATTGTCAAGGCCCGGCGCAGGCTATCCCGTATAGTCGGCCGGGATACGGAGGACCTCGAAGAAGCTCAGATTGTGAGGGCCTGCGTGGAGACCGTGGCCGAGGGCACGGTGGACGGTATAATATCCCCCATCTTCTACGCCTCGCTCTGCGGACCCGCCGCCGCAATGGCATACAAAGCAATAAACACACTGGACTCCATGGTAGGATACCGTAACGAGAGATACCTGAGATTCGGCCGGGCCTCCGCCCGCCTGGACGACATCGCAAACTACATCCCGGCTCGCATCTCCTTCAGGCTTATCGCCCTGAGTTCTGCACTGTGCGGCTGGTCGTTCAGGGAATGTATACAGATTGCGACCAGAGACGGGCGAAGGCATCCCAGCATAAACAGCGGCATACCTGAGGCCGCGTTCGCGGGGGCGCTGGGGGTGCAGCTTGGAGGGCCGAGCACTTACGGCGGAGTTCTCTCAAACAAGCCGTTTATAGGAGAACCGAAGAACCGTCTGTCAACTGAGAGGATCAAAGAGGCCACGCAGATGGCCTATGTGACCTCATTTCTGGCGCTTGGACTGGGCCTTTTCATGAGCGTAATCACGGTGCTGTTTTAGAGGCGAGCAATGTCAAGAACTCCCCGTATCCTTATAGCCGGAACACACAGCGGAGTCGGCAAGACCACCCTGACACTGGCCCTTATGGCCGCGTTCAGGGAAAAGAAGCTAAAGGTACAGGGTTTCAAGGCGGGGCCGGACTACATAGACCCCAGCCACCACACAGCCGTGACCGGCCGGCCGTCACGTAACCTGGACACCTGGATGATGGGCGGCGACGCCTGTGCCGAGACCCTTCACCATGCGTCTTCAGACGCCGACGTATCGGTCATTGAGGGTGTAATGGGGCTGTATGACGGCCGTCTTGGCGGCCATGCGTCGGGCAGCACGTCCGAACTGGCGAAACTGCTGAGAGTCCCCCTTATATTACTCGTAAACGCCAAAGGTATGGGGCAAAGCGCCGCGGCGCTTGTCAAGGGGTATAAGGAGTTTGACCGTGATACGCCCCTGGCAGGGGTTATACTGAATAATGTGTCCAATGAGAGACACTTCAGTTTCTTGAAAGACCCAATCGAAAGGAACTGCGACCTGCCGGTGCTGGGCTACGTTAGCAGAAACACCTCAATCACCCTGCCGGAGAGGCATCTGGGGCTGGTGCCCCACGGTGAGGATGCGATAAGCACCGAATTCTACTCCGGGCTTACAGGGGCCCTGGAACACGTAGACGTAGAC
>JAUVQR010000279.1 GCA_030598065.1 Planctomycetota bacterium
GGGTTGTAAGTCTTGATTGTAGCAAAAGAAACGCACAAAACAGCCTTCAACACATGCCCTGCAAAAAGCCTTTACGGCCGGGCACCCCCGGCTTCTCAAACGAACGTCACGGGAAATGGCAAGAAAGTGTGGGGCTATTTTTTCTTATCATCTCCCTCAGGCCTCTCCGAGCCTTCAGGAGGAACCGCTTCTGGGGCATCTTCATCCTTCTCCTCATCTTCCCAGGTGCCCAGCGGAAAGTCCTCTTCCATTATACCTTCTTCGTCATACTGCTCGCCCACAGGGCGTTTACTGTCCAACTCCCCTTCGTTATTATCGGCCGGCACGCCGCTCTCTTCTTCAACGGCCACCCCGACAGGGCCGGTGTCCGCCGTTACCGTTAGAGGAGCAGCGTACGGTTTACCTTCCAACGCCCAGACCAGAAAGGCCGCCATCAAACAATACCATATCCGTCTTCGCTTGCACATTTTGGCTCATCCGGTCTCTTTAAAATGCTCCCTGTCTACATCCACACCTGAGATGCGAACAGAGAAAGACCGTACCGTTACCCCCACACAATCCAGAGAAATATTGATGACACCACCACTGCGACAATCGTAAATGGCAGTCCTATCCTGACAAATTCCATGAAGCCCACCTGTACCCCGCGTTTTCTGAGCAGCCCGATGGCCACAATGTTCGCAGATGCGCCGACGGGCGTAATATTGCCCCCCAGACAAGACCCCACCAACAGCCCAAAAAGGACGAGCGTCGGTGCGCCGTGTATGTCCTGCCCGATTTGCTGGGATACTGGAATCATCGCAAGAAGATACGGCACGTTATCAATAAAGGCAGAGAAGACTACGGAGAGAAATACTACCAGAAAAAATACGACCATCGGGTCGTGGCCGCTGGCATGCTTCATAAATTCTGCAACTGTGTCAATCCACCCGGCAGCAACCAGCCCACTTACTACCACAAATATCCCCATAAGAAACAGTGTGGTGTTCCAATCAAGACCAGAGACAAAAAGCCTCATGCTCTCACCGTTTCTGGCCTTATTCCACAGGACCCCGGCCACGCCAAATACCATACATATAGCGCCCGCCATATAACTAAAACCCGGGTCAATAAACGACGACACCGCCAGAGCAACCATGAGAAATACCAGCATATATGTTGGAACCCACGAGATAACCTCTTCAACCTTGACCTCACCCACGGGCTGCCGGTATCTCCTGAAGAAGAGGTACAGGACACCGAAGGACGCAACCGCACCTACCTCCACCGCAAAGAATATGCTCGGCTTCCCCTGATAGAAGAAGAAATCGTTGAAGGTCATCCCCGTCCAGCCAGCCAGTATCATGCTGGGCGGGTCACCGATAAGCGTTGCGGTACCCTGGAGGTTTGAACATATGGCAAGCGAAATAATGAATAGGCTGGGGCTCACTTTAAGCCTATCAGCGATGGCCAGGGCTATCGGAGCCACTATCAGGACCGTTGCAACGTTCTCGGTAAACGCCGATAAGAAACTGGTAAGCCCGCAGACAAGGAGCAGCGCCGTACACGTGTTGCCGGCCCTGTTCACCATGCGCTCGGCCAGGTATGCAGGCATCTTCGATAACATAAAGAGCTCCGCTATAACCAGCGTCCCGACGAAGATACCCATCACGTTCCAGTTTATGGCGGCAAGGGCCTCCCACGGACCTATCCCTCCCAACAGTATCAATAACAACGCCCCCGCGCAGGCGCTGTACGCGCGATGGGCCGGAAACATGATGAATCCAGCATATGCAGTTACAAAGATGATGAGAGATATGGGCTTATCCATAGAAATCAGAGCAAAACAAGGCCTTTTGAGCCAAAAACAAGAAGAGGCCGGGAACGGGTCAAAGTCTCAAGACAAAACCCGCAGACCGCCGGGGAAAATGCCGAAGAGGCGCCGCTGGTAGTCCTCTCTACGGAAATTAATACCCGGACTTTTCCTTCGACCTCTCTATTACGCAGTCAGGGCACCTGTTGCAATTATCGGGGCACTTTACGTGTCCACACTTCTTGCACTTCGACTTCGTCTCCTTGCCACAAGGACATTCCAATAACTTGCCCCTGCAATGTTCACAGGAACACCCGTACTTGCAGGCACACTTCTTCGCCTCCTCAGCCAACGTACTACCGGGCCTTACCGTCTCCAGACCCAGGTACAAACCAACAGGAACGGTAGCAAAGAAGACTACAAAGGCAACTGTGACAACAACCTTCTTATACACAGCAAACCACCCTTCTAACAAAGAACATCCTTAGAAAATTAGCGTTTACCTCAACCACAACCCCTGCGTAAAGATATCAAACGGCTTTTATCACATAGGAAACAGTCTGTCAATACACAAGGTCCGTACTCTCCAGTAAGAGTTGATAAGACCGGATAAGAAACTTTCTGCGA
>JAUVQR010000334.1 GCA_030598065.1 Planctomycetota bacterium
CTGCGGGGAAACCTTCAAAACCCGCTCTACTAAGCCGAAGATAGTGGTAGAAATCTGCTCAAAATGCCATCCCTTCTATACGGGGAAGCAGAAGCTGGTGGACACCACTGGTAAGGTAGAAAGGTTCAATCGCAGGTATAAGTGGAAGACCGATGACGAGGCCTCCGAGACGGTTGCGCAGGGAACCGGGCCACAGAAGGCATAAACCGCGTAAGATAAGAGACAGACATGATTAACGACGCGTTATTGCAGAAATTAAAGGCAATGAACGACAGGTACACGCAGCTGGAGGAGCTGGTGGCGGACCAGGCGGTTACGTCTAATACGTCACAGTACAGCGCCTACATGAAGGAGCGAGGCAGCCTCTCCAGGGCGGTCACCATGTACCTGCAGTGGGAAGGGATACGTCTACGCAAGGAGGAGGCCGCAAAGGTTATATCAGAAGACGGCGCTGATAAGGAACTGGAGCAGTTGGCCAGGGAGGAACTCCAGGAGGCTGAAAAGGAGGAAGAAGGGCTTATTGAAGGGATAAAAGAGCTGCTGCTGACCCAGGAGACCAGCGCCCACAAGGGCGTGATAATGGAGCTTCGCGCCGGCACCGGCGGGGACGAAGCAGCGTTGTTTGCCGCAGACCTTTACAGGATGTATGTGCGATACTCAGAACTGAAGGGCTGGAAGGTTGAGGTATTCGACAGCAGCCCCACCGACCTGGGCGGGTTTAAGGAAATAATCTTCTCCGTGACGGGCGCGGAGGTTTATCAGCGCCTGCGTCACGAGAGCGGCACGCATCGCGTCCAGAGGGTGCCCAGCACCGAGACACAGGGAAGGGTTCACACGTCGGCCGCTACCGTCGCCGTGCTGCCTGAGGTCGAAGACGTCGCGATAATAATAGACCCAAAGGACCTCAGGATTGAGACCATGAGATCCTCCGGGCCGGGGGGGCAGAAGGTAAACAAGACCAGCTCTGCCGTAAGAATGACCCACGTCCCCACCGGGATAACCGTCAAGTGCCAGGACGAAAAGTCACAGCATAAAAACAGGGCAAAGGCAATGCGCATATTGAAGAGCCGGCTGCACGAACACATGGAAGACGAAAAGAGGTCGACCAGGGAACAGGCCCGCCGCGTGCAGATAGGCAGCGGAGACAGGAGCGAGAAGATAAGGACCTATAATTACCCGCAAAACCGGGTCACTGACCACAGGATAAACTTCACACTGTACGACCTTGAAAACGTAATGCTCGGACATATGAACCAACTCGTAGAGAAACTCCTGGCCTTCGAAAAGGAAGAGCAACTCAAACAGTTGGCGGCTACCGTATAAGGCTCTATAAGGCTCAACGCAGCCCGCCAGAAGCCACAGATGATCAAGTGGGAATTAGAGACTTTGCCGCACCCGCCAGGCATAAATATGTTTTACCTCTCCATCTAACCGTACTGTAATATCTTCCACAACAATTCGTCATAGTGGGTCACGCACTGCTTGCTCATAAAAAAGAACACGGAAAGCACACCTTCAGGCTGCAGGAAGCGCTGGCGAGCGCCACTGTAACCCTTCGCAGTTCAGGCGTTGACTCGCCGCGGCTTGAGGCGGAGGTGCTGATGGCAAAGTCATTGGGCATCTCCCGCTCGCAGCTCTGTGCCAGACTGCAAGAGCCTGTCGGACCGAGAGACCTCAAGGGCATTTACAAGCTGGTCAA
>JAUVQR010000171.1 GCA_030598065.1 Planctomycetota bacterium
AGATAGACGAGGTCGTGCTGCATGACGGAGACATGGTTGAGTTCGGCGCCGGCGGCCCGAAGGTGCGCTTCCGTCTAAAGAGCGAGGAGGGCGACGTCTGCAAGCCCCTCCGGGAGATGCTGGAAGACTCCGCGGCCATGGCCAGGGAGGAGCATAGAGGCGGGCTAGTCAGCGCCGGCAGCTTCCTGAGAGAACTGACGTGGGAGGCCTTGACACAGTCTTCCATGCGCTTTCGTGTGGTGCTTGCGTTCAGTATCTTACTGGTTCTCACCTTTGCCACGTTTGTTTTCTACAGCTCGTTTTCGCAGAGACAACTTGAGAAGGAAGTGACGCACCGTTTTAAGGAGACCGCAGAGAGAATAGAGACCCTGGAGGCCAGGGGCGTCGTTGCCGAACGGATAATAAAGAAGTTCACTGGCGGTGTCTGTTTGATTCAGGGTATATACGGTTTCAGCGAAGACGATAATGTGCCGTTAAACGTCCCATACGAGTATACGGGGTCGGGTTTTCTTATCAATGCGAACGGTACGATACTGACCAACAAACATATTGCCGTCCCCTGGTGGAGACGTCCCGGGCGGTATGGTCCCATAGAGATGGGTTTCACGCCGGTGTTCAAGGAGTTCAGGGCCTTTTTCCCCGGCATTGAGAAATCCTTCACACTTAGGATGGAGAAGTTGTCAGAACGGCTTGACCTGGCGATAGTGCGCATTGGCCCGGGCGCGATTGAGGAAGGGCTCCCTGTCCTGGAACTGGAGACCGAGAGAGAGATTGTCGTTGGCGAGCCAGTCGTCGTGCTGGGTTATCCCGCCGGAATAAGCGCTATACTGGCAAGGATTGGGAGGTCGGTGATGGATGAATTGGTTTATGACATGGGACTTGATTTTGCAGAGCTTGCCGACGAACTCTCAAGGCGCGGTCTCATAAGACCCCTTGCCACCCAGGGACACATAACAGGCGTGCTTCCCGACAGGATTGTCTTTGACGCGCAGACGACCATCGGTGGTAGCGGAGGGCCTATCATTGACCGTAACGGCAAGGTGATTGCCATTACCTACGGCATATTCTCCGGCTTTACCGGCTCAAACCTGGCCATTCCCGCAAAGCACGTGTTAGAGCTTATAGACGTCCCTGCCGGTATGAAGATGAACGAGCAGGGCGATGTGAAAGGGCGTCTGGGAGCAAACGACCCGATGAAAATGGCGGAGCAGACCGAGATAACAAGCAGGCAAAGAAGCAGGGATGAATAGCCCACGCGCTATCTGGGCGGTTCCGGGACCGGCGGTTTGGGAACGTTCTGGATAACCACCGTGAGTTCCCCTTCCCAGACGCATGTCTCACAGTTTAGCTCCTGCCCCGAATACCTGCCGACCAGTCCGTTGCCGTTTGTTACTTCCGCAGTTATATCTGTACGCACCCGGCAGTTCTCCGTGTCAAGCCCGTACACCGTCGCCTCTACCATAGTGCCGTGGACGCGCCCCGTGAGGATGTTTGTGGTATCGCGGTCCAACCAGGTGGCAGAGAGCGTGTCGTCCTGCTGGGTTAACTCAAAGACGAACTTCCCCTGTTTCGGCCCGTTCTTGGATTCGTCCTGGCAGTTGGTCTCAATCCCGCTGAAGTGCATGGTCCACAACCCGGATAGGTCCAGTGGTTTTTGGACCTGCTCCTTGGCATGGGCACGGGCCTGAAAGACCTGGATCGTCCATAATAGGGCAAAGACAACCAACAACGTCTTTTTAGAAGGTCTCATGTCTACCCCTCTCTTGAAACGTTTCTTGCCGGCAAGCGGCGCCGTGTTTCCATAAGGCCTTCTAAGGCCTTAGTACCAGTTTACCGAAAAACTCCCTGTCCTGCATCTTCTGGTGTGCCTGAGCGGCGTCTTTTAGGGGGAACACCGTATCCACCACCGGCCTCAGCTTGCGCTGCTCAATGAGGTTCAGCACCTCAAGCAACTCGTTCCTGCCGCCCATGTACGAACCGTGGATGGAGAGCTGCCTAAGGAACAGCGACGGGATGTCCACTGTGCCGGTCTGCCCGCTTGTCGCCCCGCAGACCACCATGCGGCCACCCCTTGCCAGGCAGTGCTGGCTCCCTTCCCAGGTCTCCTGCCCGATGTGCTCAAAGACCAGTTCCACGCCCTTTCCTCCGGTAAGCTCTTTAACGGCCTCTGAGAAATCTCTTTCCCGGTGGTTTATCACGTTGTCCGCCCCAAGGTCTTTTGCCTTTTCCGCCTTTTCATTGGTGCCCACGGTGGTAATCACCCGCGCGCCGCACAGCTTGGCTATCTGGACGGCAGCACTGCCTATGCCGCTGCCGGCGGCGTGAATAAGCACGTCCTCCCCCGGCCTTAGGCCGCCCCGGGTGCGCAGCATGTGCCACGCGGTCAGGAATACAAGCGGCACGGCGGCCCATTCCTCAAGAGACCAGGTGTCTGAAAGAGGCAGGACGTTGGTTGCCGATACCGTCACGAATTCCGCGTAGCCGCCCTGTGTCTGGTAGCCCGTTATCCTGAAATCCCTGCACTGACTGTCGTTGCCGGAAAGGCAGTGTCTGCATCTCCGGCATGAGAGCCCGGGGGTCACCATAACCCTCTGCCCGACCTCGAACCCCAGGGGCGATTTGCCCGCCTCCACTATCTCACCGCTAATCTCACTGCCCAGTATATGGGGCATGGGGATGTCCGGCCCCCGCATCCCCTCCCTTACCCATATGTCCAGGTGGTTGACCCCGCAGCCCCTGACCTTTATCTTTACCCCGTGGGCGCCGGGAGCCGGGGCGTCTTCAACATCCTCGTACCGTAATTTGTCAACGCCCCCATGTTCATGGAATACGACCGCTTTCATGGTAATCGTCACTCCTTTTGATTGATGTGCAATTTATTCTTATAACGCTGCGGCACAGGCACGCCGTCTTCGTCATGCCTTATACCTCAACAGTCTCAGGCCGTTAAATATTACCAGCAGCGACGCCCCCATGTCGGCCCCCACCGCCATCCACAGCGTTGTCCAGCCGGGTACTATGAGGCATAGGAACACCGCCTTTATTATCAGGGCGAAGGCGATGTTTTCCTTTATTACCCTGAGCGTGCGACGGCTCAGGTCGAGCGCGAATGGCAGTTTGGAGAGGTCGTCGGACATAAGCGCGATGTCGGCCGTCTCCAGCGCGGTGTCGGTACCGGCCGTGCCCATGGCGATTCCCAGCGTGGCCGCCGCCAGCGCGGGCGCGTCGTTCACCCCGTCCCCTACCATGGCCGTCTTGCCGTATCTCTTGATGCAGTCCCTTACGGCGGTGACCTTGTCCTCCGGCGAGAGTTCCGCAAGGTATTCGTCAACCGCCAGCCTCTTGGCAATGGCCCTGGCCGTGCCTTCGTTATCGCCGGTAAGCATCAATATCTTTTTTATGCCGTTAGCTTTTAGCCTTGGCAGCGCCTCGAGACTCGATTGTCGTATATCGTCCGCCACGGTTATCAGTCCCAGCAGGCCGTCGTCGCTTCCCACCAGCATAACCGTCTTGCCCTGCTTCTGAAGCCCTGAGAGCGTGGTCTCAACGTGGGACATGGATACGCCAAGGTCCTCGAAGAGTTTTGTGTTTCCTATGTAATATTTCTTTCCGTTTATTTCGGCGGAGGCCCCCTTTCCCGGAACGGCCTGAAAGCCGTTTGTCTCAAGGAGCCCTATACCGTCCTGCCCGGCCCTCCGCAAGATGGCACCACCCAGATGGTGCTCACTCCTTGACTCGATTGATGCGGCTATGCCCAGCAGTCTTTCGTGCGACAGCGGCTCCGTGGGGAGCACGTCAATCACCTCCGGAGTGCCCGCAGTAAGGGTGCCTGTCTTGTCAAAGGCGATAGCCTTTATGTGGCCCGCCTCTTCCAGGTGGGCACCGCCCTTTATGAGCACGCCGTTTCTTGCCGCGCAGGTGATGCCCGAGAGAAGGCTGACCGGTGTGGCTATCACCAGGGCGCAGGGGCAGGAGATAACCAGTAGCACCAGCCCCCTGTAGACCCATGGTGTGAGGTCGGCGCCTGTAATGAGCGGCGGCACGCTCGCAACCAGCAGCGCCAGCGCAATCACCACCGGGGTGTAGACCCGCGCAAATTTGTCCACGAAGCTCTGGAACGGGGCCCTCTGTGTCTGGCATTCCTCCACCCGGTGGACTATGTGGGCCAGCGTGGTGTCATCGGCTATATGCGTCACACGAAACTCCAGGGCTCCTTCTTTA
>JAUVQR010000258.1 GCA_030598065.1 Planctomycetota bacterium
CAGCACATGGAAGAAGACAAGGACCTGGAAAAATTGAGAGAAGACAAGAGGTACCAGGAACTTATTGGCAGGGCTAAGAGGTCGATGTCTGAAGTGCGGGACAAGGATAACAAGTAGCAGGTCATACAACCCCACCGCCTGCACGTTCAACGTAGGTGGCAAAGACACCTTCCAGTGTGAGATGCGGAACGATTTCGTTAACCACATGTATGTCATTTGCCAGGAGTTCTGCGTCCCCTCCTGTGGCCAAGACAACCGCTTTGCCGTCCAGCTCCTCTGAGAGATTGTTTGTAATCCTTTCTATCACGCCAACCATACCCCAGTAAAGCCCCGCATTGACGGCTTCGTGTGTGTCTCTGCCAAGTGTGCGGTGTGGTCTCTGCACCTGCACCTCAGGGAGAAGGGCCGTGCACGCGTGAAGCGCCGTCTTGAGGGGTTCAAGCCCCGGGGAGATTACCCCGCCCAGGAACTCACCGTTCGCCGAGATGGCGTCAACGGTTATCGCAGTGCCGACATCCACCACAATGGTGGAAGTGCGCGTCCGCCGGTAGGCCGCTGTCGCATTTAACAGGCGGTCCACCCCTATCCTCTCCGGGTGTCTTGTCAGGGTTGGTATGCGGATGGGCACGTCGTCGGGGATTTTCAGGGGTTTTTTGTCAGACCGCGAATCGAACCATTTGAGGAAGTTGTTCTCTGTCACCGGGTTGACGGAGGCTAGTATGCAATCGGAGATTTCTTCCAAGATGGCCGGGTCTATAGAGACGCTTCCCGCGTTTATCCCGGAGGCGCTTACGGTGTGGTGGCGGACCAGCCGCCCACTGTCTACGTCAAACAGGCCGGCGTGGAGGTTTGTATTGCCAATGTCTACGGCGAATAACATGACTGGTTATCTTACGGTTGCTGTCTTTCCTGACTCTTCTTCCATGGAGAAGGCGTTGAACTCCCCGGCAATGGCCTTTAGAAGGGCGTCCAGGTTATTTCCCGTCCTGGCGGATATGCTGTACACCGGCCGGGAGGCGACCTGCTTCAGCTCCGCTACTATCTTCGCGCAGGTGGTTTGGTCGACGAGATCGGTCTTGTTGACGGCAATTATCTCTCTCTTGTTTGAGAGTTCAGGGTTGTACAGTTCCAGCTCCCTTCTTATCATACGATAAGCCTCGACCGGGTCCGGTCCGCTCTTGGGGGCGACGTCTACAAGGTGCAGCAGCAGCTTCGTGCGTTCCACGTGGCGCAAGAACTCGTCCCCCAGACCCACACCGCTGTGGGCACCTTCGATAAGCCCCGGTAAGTCTGCTACCACTATCGTTTGATATTCTTCAATCTTTACGATGCCGAGATGAGGCTGAAGCGTGGTAAACGGGTAGGGGGCGACCTTGGGATGCGCCTTGGATATAAGCGAAAGCAGTGTGGATTTCCCTGCGTTGGGCATGCCGATAATGCCGACGTCGGCAACCAGCTTAAGTTCCAGTTTAAGCCAGCGTTCCTGGCCTTTCTTGCCCGCCCCGGCTATACGCGGCGTCCGGTTGGTCGGTGTGACGAAGTGTTTGTTTCCCTTGCCGCCTTTGTTGCCTCTGGCGATACACACGCGTTGTCCCGGTTCCGTAAGGTCCTTCAGCACGCGGCCGCTGTCTCTGTCCTTAACTAAGGTGCCTGCCGGGAGGCGTATTATCAGGTCCTTTCCGGAGCGTCCTTCTCTGTTTGAACCTTCCCCGTGGTGGCCGTCTTCGGCGACGTATTTTACCTTGGAGACTATGTCCATGAGGGTGTCTATCTTTTCGCTGGTCAGTATGATTACGTCACCGCCTTTTCCGCCGTTGCCGCCGTCTGGCCCGCCCCTGGGGACAAACTTTTCCCGCCGGAAGCTGACGCAGCCGTGACCTCCGTCGCCTCCTTTGACATAGATTGTGGCCTCGTCTATGAACATGGTGAGAAGGTAAAGAAAAGGGGAGCAATGTGTGCTCCCCGTGTGTGTGCAAAGGTTTTCTTGTACAGAGCGGTATTATGCGGTATAGACGCTCACCCGTCTGCCGGTGTCGAAACGTACGGTTCCGGCGGCTTTGGCAAAGAGTGTGTCGTCACGCCCTCGTCCAACGTTCAAGCCGGGGTGGAATTTTGTCCCGCATTGCCTGACCAGTATGGAACCGGCCTTGACGGATTCTCCGCCGTAGTGTTTAATCCCCCGGTATTGAGGGTTGCTGTCACGGCCGTTTCTACTCGAGCCTTGTCCCTTCTTATGAGCCATTGTTTTTGCCTCTAATCCTAATTATACGACGATTTCTTTGATTTTCACCTGTGTATAGCGCTGTCTGTGGCCCTGCTTTCTTCTGTAGTCTTTTCTCCGTTTGAACTTGTAGACGTCTATCTTGTTGCCTTTTTTATGGCCTTCTATCTCGCCCACGACTTTTACGCCGCTGACGAATGGTGTGCCAATCTTTCCTTTGTCACCGTCCCCCAGGGCCACAACGTCGCTGAACTCTATCTGGTCGGCGTCATTCCGGTCTGCGACAAAGTCGATTAAGATGCTTTGTCCCGGCTCCACCTTGTACTGTTTGCCTCTGTCCTTTATTATTGCGTACACGTGTCCGGCCTCTCTCCTTTACAGGGTCA
>JAUVQR010000049.1 GCA_030598065.1 Planctomycetota bacterium
CTAGAGCCTATCCAGTAACTCCCTTTTCTTCTTTTCGTAATCCCTTTCCGATATGAGCCCCTCGTCCATCAGGTTCCTGAGTTCCTTCAGCCGCTGGGGGATAGACTTGCCCGTTTGGGATTCCCTCTTGAGAAGCTCTTTTTTCTTGTACTTATAGTCCTCGGGAGAAATAAGGTCATTATCCAGCAGTTCCTTCAGGTCCCTGAACTTCTCGCTGAGGTTCTCTGTCCCGTCGTCCGCAGCCGGTCTTTTCGCCGGTGGAGGCGGGGAGATCGGTGCCGGGCCCCCCTTCAGCCCTATCTGCTCCTCTAACTTTCTTAGCCTGTCTTCAATAACAGGATTTGTGCGATTATTAAAGAACTCAAAATCATCTTCTTCCGCAAATGAAACAAGCGGCTCCGGTTCGACGTCAAACGTCCTTTCCCTGACATTTATAATCAACCAGTTCCTGTGACCCTCTTGATATACTTGCCCCTCCCCATGAGCAAGCTCCCAGAAACCACTGCTCTTAATGGACGTGGGGTCCTTCTCCGCGAGCGTCTTCCTGCGGTTGGTACGGGGAACGCTGCCTGCCCTGGACAATACACGGCTGAAGGCCACGTTCATGTCATCGTCCTCAACGAATAAACTAAATACGGTCTCCATATCATCGAGTAAGGTCCTGTCACGCTGCGAGTAGACGTAAAGGTATTCGTTTGCGTTCGACTTGGAAAGGGCGTCAGCGATAAGTGGCGCCAATGTCTCCACTTCTCTATTATTAAAGACAGGCCTACCCCCCTTTTTGACCAGTATGCCCTTTTGCCTGTACGACAACGAGGACAGTATCTTCCTCAATTTCTCTTCCTGGATTATGAAGGGGTGGTTGAACGGCGGGGATGCGCCCTTTAGCCCTTTCGCGCCCTTCAGCTCCACGTAAGTGTCGCCATCCCTGTAGACCGGATTAGGCTCTGCCTGAATACTCTCGGCTGGAAGGACAAAATACAAGAGGGTACAAAATAGAACTCTAACTACGGCATCTGCAAAACTACCTATCATCACCTCTTCTTGAAACTCTTCCTTTTAGGTGCAGACTTTCTTGCCTTGTCATATAGGGCTTCCATGTAAGCCCTTGTCTTTTCCAAACGCCACTTCTTGGCCATAAAACGTACGGCCTCTATACTTCTTCCCAGTTTCTTGGCTAATTTTTCGGTTTCAGTCTCCGGGTATTCCTTTTTGAGCAGGCTTATCTCCGACGAGGTCCACTGCATACTTTTACGCCCGGAGGCCTTCCCTTTTGCCCTTACCCTAGCCATAGCTGCAACCAAAAAATACATAAAATGCTTTTAATATTACAGTAATTTAAACACTTAACATACACCCCCATTATTGTCAAGGAAAAACTACTTATAACGCTAAGACTAAGCGGTAAAAAGATTTGTGTGTTTTCCACTTGAAAGAGTACAACACAGTATGTAGAATCTTCTTCGGGAGGAAAGCATTCTTGAAGGCTACCTTTGTCACCATTCTCAGGATACTACTGGTCTTCGTAACTATTGCACTCTTAGGGCACGGCACCACTTTAAACGCGATAGCCACATTTCTGATAGCCTGTATCATAGCCATGGACGCCCTTGACGGCTACATTGCCCGCAGATATGGGGAGACCTCAAGACAAGGCGCCGTCTTCGACATCCTGGGTGACCGGATAGTGGAAAACGTGCTGTGGATATACTTTGCCTGTGTCGGCGAGCTCCCTTTCTGGATACCTATAATAGTGATCACCAGGGATGTCGTGGTTGACAATATAAGAGGTCAGGCCCTTGCCGAGGGCAAGACCGCTTTCGGTGATGCGACCATGCAAAAGGAGGCGTGGGCAAGGCTTATCGTAAGTTCAAGCTGGAGCAGGGGGTTGTATGCAACTACCAAGGCTGTTTGCTTTACCTACCTCGCGCTGATGATAACCCTTGAAAGCGCCGGCGCTTTGTCGTCCTGGTTTATCTATCTGGTGCCCATAAAATTCCTGCTTGTCTACGGGACCGTCACATTCTGCATTCTCAGGGGACTGCCTGTTGTCTGGGAAGGTAGAGGATACCTTCTTGGCAGTGGTCTAAAAGAAACCTCCCAGGCTAAATGACCAAAGTCGCCATCTTTGACATAGACAACACAATCCTAAAGAGCCGGTCTTCCGAACGACTCTTCATCAAATCTCTCTACAGGAAGGACATTGTCACCACGATGGATTTCCTACGCTTTGTGTTCACGTTTCTGACAAAACTTATCAGCCTGAACGGCATACACATCAAGAACAACAAATCCTATCTGAAGGGCAAAGACGTAAAGACGTTTGAATTAGAGGCAACCAGGTGCTTTCAAGACGAGATTGTGCCTTACATCTCTGCCCAGGCGCTTAAGGAGATACAGGAGAAGAAAGAATCCGGCTACATCATCGTTCTGTTATCGGGCACGCTTGACGTGTTGATAAAACAGTTCAAGGACTATTGTAACGCGGACGTGGCTATCGGAACGAACCTTGAAAGGGTTGACGGGCACCTTACAGGCGAGCTGCAAGGCACACACGCCTACGGTCCAGGTAAGGCTAAACTGTTAAGCGACCTCGCCCAGAAGATGGAAATAGACCTAAAGAACTCTTACGCCTACGCAGACCATTTCTCTGACATCAAATTTCTCTGCATGGTTGGCAACCCCGTTGCCGTAAACGCCCATCCGGGCCTAAGGCTCTACGCAAGAATTAAGGGCTGGCCTGTAGTTACTTTCTAGAGGTCACGCCGGGACTCGTTAAAAATCCTCCAGGATAAAACCACCCTTCATCACCTCTATTTCTTCCTTCTTTTTCTGTGGTGGGATATCTCTTTCTATCAACTTATCGGGGGGCGGGATGTTTTTCTCTTTCAACTTCTCAGAGGGTGGCGGCTTTTCTATTCTTATTATCTTGTCCCTCGGTATCTCCTGTATCCTTATGTCTTCATCTACCTGCCGTTTCAGCCTCTCCTCTAAGCGTTTACGCTTCATTGCCGCCGCTCCAGCCTTGTTCTTGCTTGCCAGCTTATCTATCTTTCCGTTTAGCGTCTCCACATACTTACGGACCTTGTTTATAGAGCCCGTTAGCACTTCTTGCCGGGAAACCAGGTCAAGCTGCGTCATCTCTACGGCCGCCTGCTTTCCTTCCAAGAGGCTCAGCTTGCGGTCGGTGGACTTATTGCTAGCCAGTTCTTCCACGTTTTCCATTATCTCTTCGTTGGTTTCCTCAATAGTCCCAATCCTTTCAATCACAACCGCCATCTGTTGTTCCATCGCATCCAACCTTGCGCTTGTGTCGCTGCTACCCAGCATGTTGCAACCGGAAACAAGCACTGCAAGGATGGCGTATAAAGGCGTTCTCATCGATCTCTACTCCTTTTGTGTCTGTTATTGTATATGGCGAATTCCTTTCTTGCCTCCCTGCCAAGACCCTGTTTGTGATAACTCATGCCCAGGTTCTTATTGGCCACGGCCAGGTTGGGGTCTACCTCCAATGCCTTCTTATGTTTGGCAACGGCCTTTTCCAGCTGGCCTTTCTTGTCGTAAACCACACCTAGTCCCGTGTAAGCCCTGGCTAACCGCGGGTCCAACTCGATGGCCTTCTCATACTCCACAATCGCACTCCCCAGCATGCCGTCCTCCACCATGATATCAGCTATCCTGTAATGCATCAAAGCTTTACTTTTATTCTGTGGATACATTCCGGCCGCATTTCTGTAGACAAGCGCAGCCTCGTCATATCTTCCCGCACGGGAATAATACACCCCAAGCCTGTCATATCTCTTCGCCAAAACGGGGCCAAGATTTACAGACCTCCCCCAACACCTGAAGGCCTCCTCGTACAGGTCACTGCCGTAATAATCAAGCCCCTGGGCATCGTACCCTTTAATCGCGGAAAGCCTCATTTCCAACGCACTAAGCAGTTCGGATATGGCCTGTTCCGTCATAAACTTCTTGGAATAGCTTGACGCCAGATGATCGTATATCTCGGCCTTTTGCAAATACTTGTCTTCACCGAGGAGGCCCAGTGACCGTTCGTAGTAGCCGATGGCCTCCTCCCACTTCCCCTCACTCTCGGCAATCATCGCCTTCCCTTCATAAGTGCCCGCCAGACCGGGGTTCATGTCAAGCGCCTTGTCAAACTCAACGCCGGCCGCGTCCAACATGCCTTTCCTGTAATACGCCCTGCCGAGATTCATGTGTGTCCGGGACAGTCTCGGGTCTATCTCAATAGCGGCCAGATATTGAGTGATGCCGTCGTCCAGCCTGCCCTGGCCCACGTATGCCACGCCAAGGTTGTTAAGGGCATTTACCGACCGGGGAGACAGGGCCAGGGCCTCATTATACTTAACCCTGGCGTCACCGAACATGTCCATTTTCAGGTATATACCCCCCAGCAGTACCTTGGCGTCCTCGTTACCCGGATACAGTAACTCCGCCTTCCTGGCCTCTTCGGCCGCCACCACCAGGTCCTTCGTTCCGATAAGGGCCTTAACCATCTCAAGGCGAGCCTCTAACAGAACAGGGTTGACCTCAAGGGCCCTTTCCAGTTCTATTTGTGCCTTCTCGAAGTTGCCCCTCCTTAGATACGCCTGGCCTATTCTGAGGTACACGCCCTGGGCCTCCCTGCCGGCCCTGTCGGTCTGGAACAATTCCTCAAATGATGAGCGCGCCTCCTCCAGCATGCCCCCTTCAAAACGGGCCCCCGGCATAACTGACATATCGAGACAGTGCGCAATCATATTCCTCCACTGCTCCAGGGCCTTGCCCCGCTCTCCCAGAGAAGAATAACTCTCGGCCAGCTCTTTCTCTTTAGATATCATCCCTTCCAGGGTGGCTGCAGGCTGTACGTCCTTGGGGGCATCCGCACCTTTTCTCTTGAACATGAGTGCCATGCCGGGTTCTATCTCCAACACCTTTTTAAACCTGGACACAGACATACCATACTCACCCGCCTCGTAATAGGCAAGGGCCATTTGGCCGTTCGCCATCGCTATTCTATTAGTAGGCCCCTTAGGTCCGTACAGGTTTATGCTCTTCTTGTACTCTGAGACGGCCTCCTCCAGCATCTTCTTGTCATAATAAGCGCCCGCCAGGTAGTAATGAACCTCAGGCATGTAGGGGTTCAGTTTCTCGGCCCTTGTCAGCTCCTCAACGGCCTCATCCAGCATACCTTCTTCTTTGTAAGCGCTCCCGAGATTGACGTAAGCGATATCGAAATTGGGGTTGAGCGCTATAGCGTCTTTATACTTGGATATCGCCTGTTCACGCCAGCCAAGGGCCCAGTACGCGTTACCGAGATTATTGTGGGCGTCAGCGTAGTTCCTGTTGGCCCGCACGGCCTCCTTGTACTGAAAAAGCGCATCGTCAAGGTCTCCGTTATCCATATGGATGTTGCCGAGTGCGCTGCGCGCCTCTGCATACCCCGGATTAACCTTCAACGCCTTCTTAAGCTCTTTGGCGGCCTTGTCCAGCTCGCCGTTCGCATAATAGGTTATTCCCAGGTTGGCGTGCACCTTTGCAGAATCGGGGGTCGCCCCCACCGCTCTTTTAAACTCTTGCGTAGCGTCATCCAGCCTGCCACCTTCATAATAGTCGATACCACGGTAGTTTTAGAAACTGGAAACGCTGTGGTCGTTCGTGTCGGTCGCGCAGGAGGAAAGCAAAAAAGAGGCTAAGATAGGCACCAGGACACACATCCCAAGGGATTTCATAAAATCTTCTCGCCGGGAGATTATAGGACAGGAAAGGTAATAAGCTACCGCAAGGCTTACGGCCTGCCAAACGAACAGCAGCGGCGTTAACGACCCTCTTCCAGTCGCTGCTGCATTTTCTCCAGAGTAACGATCTCCCCCGTAACTGGTTCTTTAATAAGGCGATAATACACGTTCACCACAATCGCCGCAATACTCAGCACTATAACGGCGGGAAGAAGATAGTATTTCATCAGCTTCGACAACGTTGGCCCCACACATGAATACGATTATCAAACCACAACACCGCCGCACGTCCAAGCGCGCACGCCCACAATTACAGCCGGCCAGCCCCCCCATTGGGCCTCCGTTTTTACCTACTCCTCTTCCCCTTCATCTTCCTCTCCCTCATCCACGTACTCCTCTTCTTCAATCTCTTCAATCTCTTCGCCTTCGCCGACCTCTTCGGCCTCCTCCCCCTCTTCCTCTTCAACACTGGCGGCAATCACCGGCTTTTCTACCAGCACCTGGCTAAGCCGCTTGTCAAAACCCTCGGGGTCAGCCAGATACATGGCTGTTACCAAGACGCAGACACCTGAGACCAGACAGGCCACTACAAAAAAGGCCCCGGCCATTTTCCCTACAATACTTGAGGTCAATATCCTTCCGGATGCCTCTTGAAGTCCATCTAGCAAGCCGTCAAGCATATTATCTTCTCCCCATAATTTCATCGGCAAAATGTGCACCAGCATTACTGCTCTGCGTGGTGGTTTCTCTTTTTTATCGCCCTTCTTACCTTTAGAAATGATACCCAAAATTGAACCCTTTAATTATTCCTAAAGTAAACTCTTACAGGCTAATAACAGGCACTCATTTATGCAAAATAACTAGTAAAAAGGTCTTAGAAAAGTAACATCCTGCGGGGCCGTTGTCAAGGAGTTAAAACGGTGAAGACCATGGGCCTTTTAGGGGGCCGAGAGGCACAGATACTGACAATTCCGAGGGGCATTTTGGTGGCTTCCCCCTATCAGACCGTGCAAGAAGGATTTAAGCCCGGGGAGGTGAAGTCTTTACTGATAGAAGTCGAAGAAGAACAGCTCAAAAGCCAGACCCATTATACAGCAGGCCACCATTGTAGTTGTACCGGCCTTCAGCCATACCCGCATGGTAATGGGATACTTGGTCCTCTCGCTCACAGAGACCGTGACCACGTTGGCGGTAGAGCCTATAGGAGTACCGTTTCCTCCAAAGCCCACCCCCATCGCAAGCGCCCACCAGAGAGGCATTACGTTAATACCCTCCGTCTCCAGGTGCTGAATTATGGGTACCATGGCAATGGTAAACGGGATGTTGTCCACAATCGCCGAGCTTATCGCCGCAACCCAGAACAACAAGGCGCACGTAAACATCGGGTTTGTATGGGCGTAAGAGGCAATCGTGTCCCCGACTGACGCCAGAACGCCGGCCTTTTCAATACCGCCGACACACACAAAGAGGGCGATAAAGAACAAGAGTACGCTCCAGTGGACCTCTCTTAGCGCTTCATCCGGGTCGGGCTGCACCCATAACATGGCGATGGCCAGACCGAGCATGGCAATACTCGACGGAAACAGGCCGAGCTTCCCCTGTAAAAAGAAGAGGCCTATGACAATACCCAGGGCTACCAAAACCTTTTTCAGCGTGGCCATGTCGGTAATGGCCTCGTTTTCGTTCATCTTTAGCAGTCCTTCAATATTCTTAGGCTTTTCCGACAGTTCCTTCCATAATACCAACCTGAGCACACCCAGACATACAATCCAGGATATAAGTACAGGAGGGCCAAGGTGTATGATAAAAGAATTGAAGCTCAGTCCGGTAACAGACCCGATAATCATGTTCGGCGGGTCACCGACCAGCGTGGCCACGCCACCAACGTCCGACAGCAAGGCCTCGGATAACAGGATGGGAATCGGGTTGACGCCCAATATCTCACATATGGCAACGGTTACCGGGGCTATAACCACCACGGTGGTAACGTTGTCAATCGCCATTGACACCACTGTGGTAACTATACCGAGCAGCACCGTCAACTTCCACGGGTCACCCTTGGTCTTTTTTGCAGTAATGATGGCCAGATATTCAAAGAAGCCCGTCTTCTGAAGCATACCCACTATTACCATCATGGCAAAGAGCAGGCCTATCGTGTACCAGTCTATGGCCGCCACTGCGTCGGTCTGGGAATAAAAGCCCAGCCAGTGCCCGGCCATTCCCATAACAACGGCCCCACAGATGCCGGCTGTCGTGCGATGGATTTTTTCGGACAGGATGGCAATGTAGGTGACGGCAAAAATAGATACGGCCACAAGTATTGGTAACGGGACCTTCTCAATGGATTCGAATTTCAGGGCCAGGACGTAACCGAGACCGGCGGCCACAACTATCATAAGGCAATAGCCTGCCAGCGTTAACGGAGATTGGCCCAAAAGGCCGCGTTGAGAGGTCTGCATTTTCTCTACCTTAAGAAATCTGCAACAATGAAGTTATTTCCACAAACAGGAGCGAAAAGAATAACATCAAAAGATAATTTTGTCAAGGAAATATGACAACCCCAGGCGGCGGCAAACCATACAAAACAGGGATTGCGGGGTTGTAAG
>JAUVQR010000089.1 GCA_030598065.1 Planctomycetota bacterium
GAAAGCATACCGTACGTGATAGTCGGCTCTGTAGAGTTCTATAAACGGGCGGAGATTAAAGACCTCCTTGCACATCTTAAGCTACTGATAAATCCCGACGATCAGGTCGCGTTTGACAGGATAATCAATGTACCGCACAGGGGCATCGGCAAGACGTCCCACACCAGGCTGAAGGATTGGGCGAAGGCGGATGGAAAGCATCTACTCGACGCCAGCGCCGATGAAATCCCCGGGATACGAGGCAAGGCGGCCAAGGGACTCAGCTCATTCGCCGGGATGTTCTCACGGCTGAAGCGTCTCCCTGAATATCCGGTTGCCGCCCTGATGACGGCGGTACTTGCCGAGACCAAGTACGTCTCGTACTTGGAGGAATCACTGGGCGAAAGGGCCCTTGAGAAGATGGCAAACGTTGACGAATTGGTGAACGCGGCGGAGGAATACGACCGGGAGAACCCGGAGGGTTCACTGAGCGACTTTTTGGAGCGGGTTGCCCTTGTGCAGGACATAGACGCCTGGGATAACGGGGCCGACGCGGTAGCGCTGATGACACTGCACGCGGCAAAGGGCCTAGAGTTCCCGGTAGTATTCATATGCGGGCTTGAGGAGGGTTTATTGCCGCATACCCAGTCAATGCAAACCGAGGCAGAGGTCGAGGAAGAACGGCGGTTGTTCTTTGTGGGCATCACAAGGGCCGAGGAGGAACTTGTCATCACATACGTAAGAAGGCGCTCACGGTTCGGTATGGTCGTGCCCGCCCTGCCGTCACGATTTCTTGAGGAACTTCCGAAAGACGTTGTAACGGAAGAAGACAAGACGTCCACATATGTTGGCCTGATACGTGAGCATGCGTCTGAGTATGACCCTGTGCGCTATCACGCCGACGAATTGCCCGTTGACAGCAACGTCCCCATGCCCGGTGAAAGTGTCAGGCATCCCAGTTTCGGAGTCGGACAGGTGATAGAGATACAGGGCTACGGACAGTCACTAATGGCTGTAGTGGATTTCCGGGCGGGCAGAAAGACCCTGCTACTGGAATATGCCCGGCTGCAGAGGCTGGGGTAAGACTCATGTCAGTAGACAGTTACTCCAGATAGCAGGTTGACAAACCGGCTTGAAGATGTATACTCGCAATATAAACGTTTATGTTTACTTGGAAGGACCTTATACAAAGGATGCTGTGGTATGAGAGGTACGCACACGTTATCTATAGTCCTGCTGTCCCTGGTCCTCTTTACGGGGGCTTCGAAAGAAGACGTAACGAAGGGCCTGAGCACGTTTGAGCGCTCCCTGACGGAGTGGATGCGCTCTATGGAAACATTGCACACTAGGCTAGACGCGCTGGAAAAGAAGATAGATAAAGATACGGGGGTAAGCCCCGAGCTTACCAACACGCTTCGTGAGATAGCCGACAGCGTGGGAGAGCTGCACAAGAACATGACAAAGTTTAATACGCGTCTAACCAGGATAGAAGACAGCCTGGGTGGGGCCGCCGCCGAGAACCCGATGATAACCTTTGGTCGTACACTGGACATACTCAAGAAAAACCTGGCCTCTCTGGGGAAGAAGGTGGATGACCAGGCGGCCCTGTCGGCAGTGCTTGCGAATAGATACGCCGATTTCATGAGGCCGCTGGACCCCATAAAAGAGACGCTGCGCAGACATAAGGAGACTCTCGACGACCTGACAAAGATGACGACAGACGAAGGCGAAAAAATAGGTGCGCTGGAGTCTTTGCTGGCAGACAGGTTGTCCGTTCTTGATGACTTTCTGAGCTCCACCGAAGCGCAGGGAAAAACGTTGGACATACTTGTTCAGAGGGTTGGAAACATAGAGAGTAACACCGGCATTACACCACCGGAGGAGCTGTTTACGGAGGCTGAGGCTGAAGAGGTGGCAATGGAGGCCGAAGCGGAGGCCGCCCGGCCGAAGACGCCTGAAGAAGAGGGATACGAAGGGGTTGGAGAAGGATTCTACGTCCGGGACGTCCGGTTTAAGCGTTTCGGGTCCTCGGCAAAGGTTACCGGTGAGATCAAGAACCTCTCAGACTCAGACTACCAGATAGCCATCTTTAACCTAATGGTCTACAACCTGGATAACGTGCTCGTGTCAGACCACGACTTCACTATTAAGGGCATAAAGAGGGGTGGGATTAAGAAGTTCAGAGAGACCCCGACCGGAGTTGATCCGGGAAACATAAGTAAGTACGTCGTACGCTTTAAGAGAACGACGCAATTTTAAAGACGCAATCCGCGTGATTGAGTCCTTCAACAACTTCTGTTGCCGGTTCGCCCCGGCGCCAACCCCCGTTTTTCGAGGGGTGCAATCTAGGGCTGCGGCTGTCCGGCCTGCTGTTTCTGCTCCGGTTCCGCTGCCGTACTTGCCTGCGCTTCATCCATCTCTCTAACACCGGTTATGATGTCACTCTCGAGCTTCTTTATTGCGGGCAGCGCCAACTCAGCGTTAGACATCTGGGCGCTACCATCAATCATCTCCTGCAGGAGGAGTTCCATCCGCCGTATTACGGACTTCCTGAAGGTCTTCGAAAGGCGTTTGGGGTCTATCTCTTTTACGTCAGAGAGAAGCAGCTCATCGTCGTCATACAAATCAAACTCGACGTGTATCTTATAAATCTTTACCGACAAGGCCTTGTCCTTTTGCATTTGCGCAGCCAGGCAGGGGGGGCACATGAGGGTTGGGGACCCAACGAGCCAGCTGCCCGTCGACAAATCCCACTTCAATGTGCCGTCAGGGCTTAAGGCGTACAGCTTATTGTCTCCAGAGCCGACGTATATCGTCCCGTCGTCACCAATGGCGGGCGAAGAGCGTATCGCCTCTCCAGTCTTAAACTCCCATTCCTTCGCGCCGACCTGGTTTATCGCGTACAGTCTGCCGTCGATAGAGCCGACCAGAATCGTCCCGTCCTCGGCTATTACCGGGGACGATTCTATCATGTCCTTCGTCTGGAATTTCCATTTGAGGCGGCCCTTTTTAGTTATCGCGTAAAGATGGCCGTCAAGGGAAGCCGCGTAAATTGTGCCGTCTTCTCCTATTGCAGGGGTGGAAGTTATCTGCCACTCGGTACTGAACTTCCATTCCATCCTTCCTTCGCGGTCTAGTGCGTAAAGGTTACCGTCGCTAGAGCCAAGATAAATGGTGTCGTCTTCCCCGATAACGGCTGAGGAGCGCACCCAGTCGCCCGCGTTAAAACTCCACAACAATATACCTTCAGGGTGTAGTGCATAAAGCTTGTAATCATCAGAGCCAATGTATATCGTCCCGTCGGTGCCTATTGTTGGAGAGGAATACAGGTTGTCTTCCATACGAAACGTCCACTTTAGCTCTCCGTCCGGATTGAGGGCAAAGAGGATGCTGCTGCCGCCTATGTATATATCGCCGTTCCTGGCTACGGTCGGAGAGTTATATATGGGCCAGCCGGTATTAAAGGTCCATTTTAATTCACCCTCCGGGCTGATTGCGTAGAGCTTATGGTCACCGGCACCTACGTAGATGCTCCCGTCCATTCCAAGTGCCGGGGTAGTCTCGATCCCCGCGCCAGCCTTAAAACGCCACTTCAGGTCGCCGTTAGAGCCCACGGCATAAAGGTGTGCATCCAACGAGCCGACGTAAATTATGTTCGTTATGTCTTCCGGAGGTATGTTTGCCGCACCGCTCAGCAGTCCGGGATGCTGGACATTACCGGTATGATGTAGGTCGCGCTGAAACATCGGCCACGGCGCCACTCCGGTCCTCGCATGGCAGATGTCTGGAAATGAGAGAAGCAAGGATAAGGACAGGGAGAGGAGCAAAGTTGTATACCTATGCATTATCCCTCCGCGTTAAAGGCTGGACGCATAAGAATGCGGGCAATCAGGTTTTCCGAGGATATCCAGCGGAACTATTACGCCTTGCCCCGGTAAGGTTGAACTTACTACTCCTTTTCAGGTGCGGCACCGAACTTCAGGACCATCTCTTCTATGTCAAGCATGTCCACCCGTTGTGTGGTGAACTCCAGGTATCCCAGATTAATGTTCTTAGCAGCTTCAAGCGCCACTATCAGGTCTCCTCCGACGCCTATCATGGCGGCACGTCGCAGGTTCTCTCCCTCGGCCCTCGCCTTTCTGACAAGCAGGTCGCCGGCGGCTGCGCGCTCCTGGTAATAACGGTCCGCGCCGGCCTTTTTTTCAATCAGGTACTTGTTCGCGGCCGCCATAAGCTCAGCTATGCGCTGGTTTACCAGGGCCTCGAGTATGGTGAACTTCGCTATCCTGTCACCTTCGATCCTCTCCACCCAGGCCTCGGTGTCTGCGTCAATAATGTTTGTAATACCCCTGTAATCCGCGGCTTTACCTTTTGATATATTGAGGAGGATGTCCAGCTCGGCCAGTTTGACGTTCTTAATCTTCCTGTCCAGTTTGGGGTCGAACTTGAGGTCCAGCAGCAGCACGTCAATTATGTCCAGGAAACGTGGGTCCATCCTTTTTTGAAGTTCCTTCAATGCCTGCTTTGCACGCTTACGTTTTTCATATGGGTCGTACAGGTGTTTCTCAGTCATTTTTCCGAAGACACTTCGGGCAACGTCGACGGTCTCGTTTTTGAGTATTATCTTATAACGGACCCTTTCTTTAACGGTCTTCTTGGCCTTCTTGGGTTCGTATGCGGCGGCGCCGGGACCCAGCAACTTTCTTAGCTTCCAGGCGGAGCCCCTGCGTATCTTGTACTTGATAATCAACTCTACACTTACGTCATAGTCGTCCATCGTCCTTACCTGAATCGGCTCCATGCGCCTGCCCGCTATCTTGTCGGTGGTCATGTTCATTGTCTGGACGGTTGCGTTATAGCGGTCCCAATAATCCACGATGGGGATGCCCCTGTGCCACCCGACAAAATAGTCCTGCTCGACAACACCCCGTGAGAAATCAGTGATTCCCACAGGCCATACCTTCGTCCACACACCAATCTCTTCCACGTAGACCTTGAATATGCAAAACGGGACTACGACACTGAAGAATATGATGAAGAATCCTATAGTACCGCCGTAGAGGTATAAATCTTTCTTGGAAGCCATATGGTTATCTCACATTACGGCCTTTCTTCGCCCGCAGCGGTGGCCGGCCTCTGGATTTCCAGTTCTCTTTCCCTCAGCAACTGTGGAATCTCTCTGTCAGCCTTCAGGACCGGTGTCCCCTGTATCTGCGCCTCTCTAAGCCTCTTGGCATACTCGAACTTGACAAGCTGGCGGCCTCCCTCTCGTTCAAGGGCACGGCGCAATGCAAGAACACCTCCAGCCTCGGCCTTCTTCTCTGCAAGGACCGCTATTGACTGCTGCCTCAACCTCTCAAACTCGGCATCGCCCTCGATGGTGACCTTCCTGTAATAGGCGTCTCCGTCACGCCGCTTCTGCTCCGCCCTGGCGTCCGCCTCCAGTTCGCGCCTGTTAAGGTCGCCCCTGTATCTAGATACCTCCGTGTCCATCCTCCTGCCTTCTTCAATCTTGACGCGCCTTCTGTTCTCCCTGGCCGCCTCGGCCCTGTCTATCTGCACCTCGACCTCTTTATCGGCAAGCCTTCTTGCCAGGATCTTTTCCCAGTACTCCTGATAGTAACGGTAGTCCAGCACGTTTATAGCGGTTATCTTGATGCCCCGGGGCTCTATGACGTCATTTATCTCTTTTATGGCCTGCTGCGCCTTTCTGTCGCGCTTGGCTGAATTCGGGAAGTCTTCAATCAGCAGTTCGCCCATATTGTATCTGAGTACGGCCCTTATGTAATCAAAGGTCCATTTCACCTTATACGCCTTTCCAGGACCGGAATCTTGAATAACAAAGGAAGCCATATCAGGAATCATCACGTAGCGAATCAGGAGGTCCAGAGACACGTCACCGCCGTCTATGGACTTGACCCATAATGCGTTGCCCTTCGGATAGTTAGGGGTAATATTGTCAGAGGATAGGCGGAGAACCTGTTCTTCCTTGTCGAGTATGTAGACATCCTGCAGGATGGGAATGTATATGATTACACCTGCACGGTCTATTCCCTTCACGCTCCCGGTAAGGTTGTTTACCACTACACCTACTTCAGAGGGCTTTACGTTGAAGTACCCCAGGTTTCTTACCACAAAAAAGGACCCTACACCCAGCGACACCATAATAGCGGATATGATAATTATCCACTTTACCGATATGCGCCGCCTGAACCTACGTCTACCCTCGAAGTCTTTTCGCATGGTTTCCTTCTAGGTTCCCAAGATAAAGACATGGATGTATTTTCCTAACGTTCTATTATATAAGCAATAAACGCTATGTCAATAAAAAATCAGGCCCATAATGGACTCTTTTGATAACCCCGCTGATTACTGGATTTTATGCTTCCATTTCTTCAGGCCGGCTGAGTTTCTCCTTATATTCGTTCAGCTTATTTAGCGCCGCTA
>JAUVQR010000266.1 GCA_030598065.1 Planctomycetota bacterium
ACGTCATGGTACGAAGCGCGAGAGATAAGCAGGTTTGATGAATCAAAGGCGTTTGCCCACGTAGTCACAGAAGTGTACGCGGCATGAGCCGGCACCGGCGCCGATATCTTTGCGTGGGTAATCAGCGCCGGTCCGAACGAGACGCTGGAGACTGACGTGACGTCGCCTATCCTGAACAACAAAGACGCCACAGTAGATCTATCGACGGAGCTCGACGACATCGGTAAGATGATGTTCAAGGCCAGGGAAGGTGTACTTGGAGTCCAGTAACGTCCTTATTTGCCTTGTATCGGTGTAGAACGGAAACACCGCGTCGTATGCAAAGGGGCCAGTAGGTACCCCGCATACCCCGCGGGCGGAACCATCGCTGTGTGAGCGCAACGTCGTAAACGTGTCCGAGACTTGGTGTGCTTGGAATATAGACTAAGGTCTATGAAACACGCAAGACAAAGCCGTCATTGCGAGGAGCGAAGACGACGAAGCAATCTCATCAGTGGTTTTCACTAGAGGACATTGGATTGCAGGATCGCTCTGTCCGCATGAGGCGGATGGCTGTCCTAACAACTCTCTTTCGTCATTGCGAGGGGCACAGCCCCGCGGCAATCTCAGAGATTGCTTCGCTGCCCTTCCGCGGCCCCTTCGCTACGCTCAGGGCTTCGGCTCGCAATGACAGATGAAACGGGGGTGGAGGTGGAGAACCAAGGCCCGCCGTGAATTACCTTATAGCCACAGGCGGTTTAGGTTATAATGTTTTTGCGGGACGGGACGTCTTTCCTGGAAGTGCCTACGTCTTAGATTCGGCTCCCTCCCCAAGATATATGGGCTTGTTAAGCATTTATGATGCAGACTTGCCGGCTTTCAGGCGGGTATGTCTCTGTAGCTAAAGGCAGGTTAAAGTGAATACTAAATGCGAGAACGGTTTTACAATGATAGAGATAGCGGTGGTGATAGCCATCATCGGCATCCTGGCGCGTATGCTTATTCCTATGGTAAGTGGTTACGTAGGGACCGCGAAGATCAGGAGGGCCGAGCAGGATACGGAGGCGCTCGGTAAGGCGATGCTGGCGTTTAACAGTGACACGGCGCTCTTCCCCGTATATAAGAACGGTTCTCAACCCACTCCGCAGAGTAGATACAAGGTACTCAGGTGTGAGGAGGGAGATGTGCCAGGCGGATCTGGGAGTGTATCCGATTGGCGCTCGAACAACTTTGACACGTTTGAAGACCAGTTGAACAACAATACCGTTTCTTATCCCACCACGGGGGAATTTGCCTGGAGGGGGCCTTATATGGGCCCCATAAGAAAGGACCCCTGGGGCAACTCCTACATGTGCAATGTGCTAAACCTTTTGCCTACTCGGGACAACGCGTGCTGGGTGCTTTCAGCCGGGCCAAACGAGGGCATACAGACGGTGTTCAACCAGGACCGGGGCTCGCCAGTTATCGGCGGCGACGACATCGCCTACCGTATAAAGTAAATTCGTTTTTGTAGCGTCGGGTCTCCGTATCAGACGTTGTAGGGGCAGGTCCCCGTGCCTGCCCTAGAAATTTACACGGGCAACCACAGGGGGTTGCCCCTACAACAAAACGCCGAAGGCGCGAAGTGAAGCGACCGAATTGTAGGGGCACGTTGCAACGTGCCCCTACGTTAGATTCTTCGCGGCCCCTTCGCTACGCTCAGGGCTTCGGCTCAGGTCTTTGGCTCAGAATGACATAAAGAACTTGGAGGCCCTGTTTGGTTAGTATAAGGAGGTGGGTCTTCACGGCGGCAAGGATGAAGGGACGCGGGCAACCCTCGTCCTTGCCGTTTTTTGTTATTATATACGGGTGTCAGGTTTGCGATGTAGGGACAGGGCTCGTCCCTGTCCGCGGACGGCTACGTTACGAACTGCCTATAATCCCCCTCCTAGTTTCTGAACACGAACAGGATTACATTAACTACAATAGCGGCCACGGCCAGCGGTATAGCCACAATAATCAGTACCCTCTGCCGTTTCGTAGTGAACCATCTCCTTTTCTCTTAGCATCATCCATATGCTTGTTTCCCCCTTTAGAGACCCTCTACAAACACGGTTTCATGTAAGAGCAGTTACAATGCCCACAGGCAACCGGCTTTTTACGTGCCGTTGGCAACAGGTGTTGTCTCGTAACAGTTATTGTTTCTCCACTCGCTCGTCGATGGTGGGGAAAGACGTCCGGCGGCTTTACCCACTCCTTTTACATAATTAAGTAAGCCGCAGATAACTACGATTATAGTCCCTTAAGTCTTCCACACAACATTTTTTTACTCCTGTTGTGTCGGGGACTGTGTTTCCTCCTGGCTCCGCCAGGGTTTTTTTTCTTCTATCAGAAGACTGAAATAGACGTTGACGGCCAGGATTCCCAGGAGGACGATAACTATTATGGGTATTAGTATTTTCATCTTCTTTGTCACGGCCTTTTCCCCAATAACGTAAGTGTTGGTGCGTGAACGTCCTAAATTGTTATCTGTCTAACGGAGGGCTAATAGATGAACTCGTTCCCCAGCGCCTGTCCCTCCAGCACTA